>PQXD01000007.1:0-22701 GCA_003194485.1 Deltaproteobacteria bacterium | reverse complement strand
GGTGGAATAAGGCTCTTATGACAATGAATCTCAATAATCAGCATTTCCAGAAAGTCCAGAGGGGCATAAGGCCAAAATTTGGCCGAATCGAAATCTTCGGCTGATATGATTTACGGGACACGCTCAATAGTCATAATAGCCTTTTGGACCCCGGTGAAGGAGACAGGGAAAAGGTTTGAAAATCCGGTGGCCTGTCATTTAATGAAATGGATTTTGCTGCCATAATACAGAGATTCGCAATACTCACACCACCCATACTTCTTGCTGTTACCGTGCATGAAATGGCCCACGGGTGGGTGGCTTATCGCCTCGGCGACCCTACTGCAAAGCTTATGGGACGGCTTACCCTTAACCCTATCCGTCATCTCGATCCCATCGGCACAATGGTATTTTTTATTACTCAGACCATAGGTTGGGCAAAACCGGTACCGGTTAACCCCGGTTATTTTAAAAATCCCAGGAATGGCATGGTCTGGGTCTCGCTGGCAGGTCCAGGGGCAAATATCCTTCTGGCAATATTGAGCGCTGTTTTGTTGAGGCAGTTCCTGGGGCCGTTTTGGGAGGCGTCGGGCTTTTTTATACGCCCGGTTCTATACATGGCATATGTGAGTGTGCAGATTAATATAGGGCTTGCGGTGTTCAATCTCCTCCCTATCCCGCCTCTCGACGGCAGCAAGATACTTATGGGAATACTTCCTCCCGGCCTGGCAAGCTCTTTCGAGAGGTTTGAGCGTTATGGTTTTCTGCTTATTCTGGTACTTGTCTTTACAGGGGTAACCGGCCGCGTTATCGTTCCGCTGATCCTATATCTGAATAAACTCCTATTGGGAACGGTACTTTGAGGCAGGCCTTTATGAATAAACAGGCAAAACAGCGAATACTGAGCGGCATGAGGCCCACCGGCAAGCTGCACCTGGGGCATCTGCACGGTGTGCTCGAGAACTGGAGGCGTCTTCAGGATAAATATGAGTGCTTCTTTCTTGTGGCTGACTGGCATGCCCTGACTACCAGTTACGAACGCCCGCAGGATATCCCGTCAAACATGGATGATATGGTGCTGGACTGGCTGGCAGCGGGCATAGATCCGGACAGGGCCACCCTGTTTATCCAGTCAGAAGTAAAGGAGCATGCAGAGCTTCATCTCATGCTTTCCATGATCACGCCTGTTTCATGGCTGGAACGCAATCCTACGTATAAGGAACAACAGCAGCATCTCAAGGAAAAGGAACTGGCAACCTTTGGTTTTCTGGGTTATCCAGTGCTCCAGGCTGCTGACATATTACTGTACAAGGGTAACAAAGTGCCTGTAGGCGTGGATCAACTGCCCCATATTGAATTGGCCCGGGAAATCACGCGCAGGTTTAATTATCTGTATAAGGATATTTTTTCAGTACCTGAGGCCCTGCTGGCTGAAGTCCCCAAGCTTCCTGGCCTGGACGGCAGAAAAATGAGCAAGAGTTATGGAAACTCTATATTTCTGTCAGATCCTCCGGACGTGGTAAGAAAAAAAATATCCACGATGATCACTGATATAAAGCGGCCGAGGATGAGAGATCCCGGTGATCCTGAAAACCGCTGTATAGCCTTCAGGCTTCACAGGCTTTATCAGCCACCGGAACAGCTTGAGGTCATTGTATCTGAATGCAAGGCGGCCAGGCGGGGCTGTGCGGCATGTAAGAAAGAGCTTGCCGAGGCCATTATCCGAAAAATGGATCCGATCTGGCAGAAGAGAGAGGCCCTTGCTGCCGATCCCGGCAAGGTCAGGGCCGTACTGGCAGATGGGGCCAGCAGGGCCAGAAAGGTTGCACAGTCTACAATGGCCCAGGTCTGGAGCGCCCTTTGGAACCGGAATGCCAGGTAAAGCTGGAGGTCTTCGAGGGACCTCTGGATCTGCTTCTTCACTTAATCCAGAAGAATAAGATCGAAATTACCGATATCCCCATAGCCGTGGTGACCGCCCAGTACCTGGAGTACCTGGAGTTCATGCAGGCCGCCCTTGACGTGGTGGTAGCCGGTGAATATCTGGTGATGGCTGCCACCTTGATGCACATCAAGTCCAGAATGCTCTTGCCAAGGCCTGATCCTCCAGATCCTGAAGACGATCCCAGGCTCGAGATAGTCCGGCCCCTTCAAGAGCTGGTCCAGATGAGGGAGGCAGCCGCGTCCCTTGAGCGCAGACCGATACTGGGCAGGGACGTGTTTATCCGTGAAGGGGGGCTGGAGGGTGAAGGGTTAAAAGTTTGGGAAGAGAGAACCACTGGGCCTGAATCTGAATGGAATTTTGATGCAAGCCTTGCAGATCTCATTACTGCCTTCAAAAAGGTGCTGAGGAACAGCTCTCTTCCCAGGGTCCTTGAAATCACCAGGGCCAGGGCCAGTCTTTCTGAACGAATGGAATCTCTTGCCGAAGAACTCGGGCAGACCGGAAGTATGCGGTTCTTTGATCTTTTTTTTTCAGAAGAGCGGGAAATGATCATTGTTACGTTTCTGGCAATACTTGAGCTTGCCCGGTTGGGCAAGGTGCGTCTTTTGCAGAAAAGCCCGGGTGGAGATATCCTGGTCTTCTTAAGGCGTGGTGATGGTTAAGCTGCTAATTGATGCCTGCATCGTTGTGCAAAAAGCCCGACAGGACAGAAAACCCGCCGGGCTTTTTATTAAATTACCTTGATAAACAGAAAGGCGAAATTTCTAAGCCGACTACATCGGTACGACCAGCTTTTCCGTCTCTTCATTCCAGTTCACAATGACCCACCAGAGGGCCATTGCAAGAAAGATAAGGGCCAGGGTGCCTCCGTAGCCGAGCCAGGTGTCAGGCATGTACACAAAGCTGCCGAATTTGCCGCTGTTGGTTATGCCTTCATCTAACCAATCCTCCATTCCTTCCCAGTCATTGGCCTTGAACCACCCATCTACAATGGCATTAGAAACGCCGAAGAAAAGTCCCACAATCCATAGCTTAATCTGACCCTCACCCATGCGCCAGAGGGTTCCGGTTCCGCAGCCTCCGGCAATTACACCGCCAAAGCCGAAAATAATGCCTCCTACAACGCCGCCCCAGCCAAAGAAACCCCTGACATAGTGTTCAATCGCCCGGAGCTCGGTAAATTTGAGGACCGCAACTCCGGCGGCCACAATAGCTACACTGAGGGCCACAGACTTGGCCATTTTGGCATCACCTGACAGGTGAGGCTCACGAAAGCCCTGAATCATGCACCAGCGCCCGCGCTGCATTGTATATCCAATGCAGGCAGGAATAATCAACAGCCCGGCCAGCCGTACCAGAGCATCATCGTCACTGGTTGCATAGACATTAGTCCCCCAGATAAGAACACCAAGTGCGGCAATACCCAGGATGATCTGGAGGGGCAAGGGAAGTCCGAAGGTCTTTGCTCCACCAGAGCCCCAAGAAATATGCTCCATTTCCCAATAAAGGTACTTGACAGCGATCACTGCACCTATGATGATCCCCACGAACATACAAAATCCACTGGCAGAGAGATTCCCAACCGAATTGTAAAAGCCGCCTATGTTACATCCACCTGACATGGCGGAACCGATGCCCATTAATATCCCTGCAAAAACCGCCTTCACCAGCTCCAGTCTCGGGGGAATCCTGATGGCAAAGTCCCCTCCAAGGCAGGCCGAAATAAAGGCACCTGCCACAAAACCCAGGCCGATGACAGAACCGCTGTTGACGAGGATACTTGATGGTTTATCCCCAAATACGTGTATGCCATAGAGTATCCACTGGCCCCAGTTTCTCACAGCGCCGACCGCACCCCAGGGACGGGCCCAGGCCAGGCAGATAATGCTCAAAAGGGCGACCAGGATACCACAGAGAGTGGCATTCCATTCCCCTGTACACAAAACCTTGTAAAGTTCTTTAAATTTTTTCCCCAATATGCTCTCACTCATCAATCCATTCCTCCCCAAAAGCCTTATCTTCTGAAACTTGACTGCATATCTATATAATTTGGCATCCCAACTAACTAAATATTATTACTGACAAATCTCCAAATAGTCTCGTTTCGGTCAGGATAAATCGATCGCTTTTTCATAGCAGTCTCATCATGGGCTGTCAAGCCTGATCATGCGTTTCGCTGGCACTGAAGGCGCACCTGGTTCAGCCCATAAATTCTTAATCCTTATGGCCCCAGCCTCCAATGCCCAAAAGCTCAAGGTGGAATGAAAAGCGGGTTTCGTCCTCGTCCTTTTTCAATTCGCCTTTAAGGGCCCAACAAGTTGATTGGTACCGGAGACCAAAAACGGAATCAAGATCTGAGTCTTCGGAGAGATTCCTCTTTAACTCACATATTCCATACCAGGAAGGTGAAAATGCAGTATATATCTCAAGGTTGAGTTCATTTATGTGGGCAAAGCAGTTGTACCTGTAATCTATATCCAGATGATCGCCTGTAGAGTTTGATAGGCGCCCCAGGAAGTTGTACCTGGTAAAACCTTTTCCATAGACATTGTATGTAGTGTCATAGCGCATAAAGAAGTTGGGGAAAGGTCGAAGATCCAGCTCGGCATAAATCTCGGAAAAATGTCCGGGGTCATCTTCACCCGGCAGGTCTCTCATGTTTTCCCTGGTGTCATAGCTCTGCTCTACGAAGAACCTTACAACGTCTGTATAGGCAAATCTGTTATTGCCAAGGGGAGTTTTGCTGCTGAGGAACGAGAGCAGGGACCATGTAATCCGGTTTACGGGTTCAAGCCGGTCCAGGGCGTCGATATCAGGCAGATCGTCCTGGTCCTCAGAGGGGCGATACTGGTAAGTCAGCCTGGGCCGTATGCTGTGTCTTACGGTCTTTTCGCCCGAAAGGCGATAGGTCCGTCCAAAAGTCGTGCTCAGGTCGGCTTTCAGATTACAGAGCAGCCTGTTGGGATGGCTATCGGGGTGCTGTTCCGGATCATGGCCGCCGGTCTCATACACGGTCTCTTCGATGGATCCGCTTAAAATTAAATCGGCCAGGTTATAGAAATTTAACGGCAAGGATATCCTTGGCTCTATGTGCAGGCGTTGTTCCCTAATACCTGTCTCTCTCCAGTAATATACATACGAGGTAGCCCAATCATAGTAAAAAGGGGAATCAAAGAGAGGCTTTCTGAATCCGTGAAGCTCCAACCTGGGATATGTCTGTACGGTCTCATCCTGTTTCCCTGCTTCCAGGTTATCGTTATAGCGGCCTTCGCTTCCGAAAAACATGTCCTGTGTGAGCTTGGTTATCTGGAGAGTTGAAGGGCGAATCAGGTCAGTTTCGTCAGTTAGGGAACGGCCAAAGGTCTTTCGGAATGCCCTGTTTGTTTCATCGTAACCCATCGGCCCGTCATCAAATTCCAACAGGTAATCCCTGTCGCTGACCGTGTCCGCGTCCACCTTGGCTTCAAGGCCCCAGGGGAGTTGCTGGTCTGCCTTTGCCCTCAGCCACCAGCGTCTTTCATTACCTCTTGTATGCCCGTCATCGTTGAAGTCGTCGTCTTCCAGGGTATCTACCAGGAAGTTGTATCGGAGGATTCCCCTGTCTTTCTCGGAAAATACATGACGGAGCTCCACTCCCTCCATCCATCCCCTCTCAGCCATGGGGTGCTGATAAAAAGTGGCATCCATGCTGTCGTTAATGGCCCAGAAGAAGGGGACATTAAGCTCTGCTCCATTCCTTTTGGACGAAGAAAAGTAGGGTAACAATAATCCTGTTTTTCTGTATTTGTTTATGGGCAGTATAACCCACGGGCTGTAGAGCACGGGAATGTCCCTTATGTTGAAGGAGCTGCTTTTGGCAAAGGCCATGCCTTCAATGGTAAGCCTGAGGTCCCGACACTTGAAGCTCCATGCCTGCTTGGGAAGAGGACAGGTACTGATGGTGGCATGTTTTGCCCGATATTCTTCAGGACCTGTCTTCTGGATCTGTTTGGCCAGAAGGTGTATGTTATTTCTCTGCAAAAAGAGCTCGGCATTCTCTATTGTGCCTGTAGATGTATTGAGATCCAGTTCTCCTTCTGTTCCCTTCAAAACATCCGTGTCGAGGTATATGACCACATTGCCGTTTGCCCATACCTTGGCCCTGTGCCTGTCATACATGATCCGGTCTGCACATACCTTGAGATCACCCCTCCAGACCCGGACTGCTCCTTCGCCCATAATTACATCCGAAGAGTGGAAATAAGTCAGCCGCAGGGCCTCTATGTGCCAGGGCTCAGCCCCTGGTGAAGGACTGGCCTCGATTTGAGAAAGCGTTTTTTCTTCTTTAAGCTGTCCGGCTAAGGCCCTTTCAGGTCCTGAGGCCGTCAGACCCGTTGCCGGAAGTGTCAGCACAAGGCCCAGTATGAGCAGAACGATTCTCTGGATATGAGTGTGAGTTTCCATAACCTGGACCGTTTAGTATCACATGGCCATAGTGCTTTCAATAAAGAGGGACTAAAACTCAAAATCTTTTTAGGATCCTGTTTCTCCAGAACATCTTTAATTCGATTTTCAGCAGGAGAGACAGGGGAAGTGGACGAGTGACTATCCGGACCTTACCGGACTTGACGGCCCGGATAACCGATTCCGGTTCAGGTTCCGCCTCTATGAGCGAGTAAGTAGTGTGGAACTGGCATCTTTGATGGGCGTCGGAAGATCCCACCATGGGGAGATCGTGTTCTTTTGCAAATTTTATCGCAGGGCGGTTAAAGTCCAGCCGCTCAGAATAAAAATGGCAATATTCCACTGCGTCAAAGAGATTGACATGCCGCCTCAGCATGCCCCTCAGTGACACCAGGCCGGGAAAATATGGGTGGGGAGCAATTATCAGGTTATCAGGCCTTTTCAAGTAATCCAGACGGGCGATTTTGTCACGTTTCACCTGTTGAAAATCCATGTTATGAAGGAGTACATGCCGGCCCTGGATTGTTGCCTCCATACCCGGTATCAACACTATTCCCCTTTCTTTGGCATAATCCCTCAGGTATCCGCTATAGGTGACACAATTGTGGTTGGTTATGGCCAGTACAGAGTATCCCAGCCTGCAGGCCATGTCTATGAGTTCGGTTGCGCTGTAAAGAACAAGATCTTCAGGGTCTTCGGAAGTATGTATGTGGAGGTCTGCCTTTAAGATAGCCATGAATTCAGTGAGGATTTTTCCTGAGATGAAGAATGTAAAGGAGTGGAGAGAGGCCGATCTCAAGTAATGTGAAGGAAGAGACTATCAGGATTATCTCAGTCCAGCAGATGAAGAGGCTGTCCTTGAGTATCCATAAAGGGAGAAATGACTCGAGGCCCTGATCCAGCAAAAAGGCCCTGTCACCACTTTTCAAACCCATACGTCGTTTTGCAAGGCTTGAGATCAGATCGCCGGACATGGAGCAAATGGCAAGCTTAAGCCCGAGAACAAGGCCAAAAGGCGTAAAGTAACCGGCCAGACCCGTCCCAACGACTGAAATGATTATTCCCCTCCAGGTCTTGTGCGGGCCCAATAGATAACGGCCGTCTATCCATTTATATCCCATGTCCAAGGGAGCGGAAAGGCGTTCCTTGAGAACGACCCTCCCCAGTATGGGCAGAAAGTTACTCCAGCCAAGAAGAAGCAGGATCATGATATCCCGCTGCCACAGGTGTAGTTCTGCCATTTGTCCTTGCGGTAATTATTCGCTCTCTCCCTGGCGATCGGCAGACTTTTGCAGGGTTTCAACCGCGGGCAAATTGCAACAAAAGCGGCATTTGCACAGATTATGCTTTGAAACCCGAAAAAGTCTGCCGATCGCCAGGGAGTGTAATCAGCATTTTCGTAGCATAATGAGATTTCGTCTAAAGCTGCCAACAGGTGTTTGGGTCTTTATGATACTGGTTTCCCATCCATGCCTTTGCAGGCAGCCGATTTCCCTTTTCAGTTTTTCGTTCATCCCGGGACCCTTCATGGCTATTACCAGGCCGTTTGCTGACATTAAAGGCCCGGCCATGCGGGCAAGCTCGTCCAGAGGCCCTGCTGCCTGGCTGACGATAATATCAAAGCCTTCCGGCGGGGAATGTCCTGGTATATCTTTGGGGCTCACTCGACAGTGCTCTGCCCGGATACCCGTAAGGCCGATTTTTGCAATCATGGTATTGAGAAATGAGACCTTCTTCCGGACTGCATCAACAAGTACTATTTCAAGATCGGGACAAAACAGCTTGAGTATGAATCCAGGAACCCCGGGGCCCGTGCCTATATCCAGCACATAGTGGACATCCTCCGGCAGGACACGAATCAGAGTCAAGGTATCGCCCACGTGCTTGACGGCCATTTCCTCCATGGTCTTGAGGCCGGTCAGGTTGGTGTGCTGATTCCAGGAATGAAGCTCCTCTATATAGACCCTGAGGTTTGTTATGAGCTCCCCTGATGGCCTTACACCACCTTCCTGCAAGAGCTCATGTAACAGAGACTCAATATTCTGATTCGCGAGACAGGTTGGCAAAGGTGGCGTATTTGTCTACAAAGGCCAGCTTTACAACACCAATGGGACCGTTTCTCTGCTTCCCCAAGATGATTTCAGCCATGCCCCTGTTCGGGTTGTCCTCGGATCGATTATAGACTTCGTCCCGGTATATGAAGGCTATCACATCCGCATCCTGTTCTATGGCCCCTGACTCCCTGAGGTCCGCCATCTGCGGTCTTTTGTTCGGCCTGTCCTCTACCTTGCGGTTGAGCTGAGACAGGGCTACTACAGGGACATTCAGCTCTTTGGCCATTGCCTTAAGTGACCTTGAGATCTCGGAGATCTCCTGCTCCCGGCTCTCGTTGCGTCCCCTTCCCCGCATGAGCTGCATGTAATCCACCAATATAAGGCCAAGCTCGTGCCTGGTCTTAAGTCTTCTGGCCTTGGCCCTTATCTCCATGACGGATAAGGCCGGTGTGTCATCGATAAAGATAGGTGCCTCGGAGAGATGACCCGCGGCGTTTATCAGCTTCGGCCAGTCCCGCTCGCTCAGGAAACCCGTCCTTACCTTCTGTGCATTGACCATGGCCTCTGAGCACAGCATTCTGAGGGCCAGCTGATCCCTGGACATCTCCAAAGAGAAGATCGCAACACATACATCGTTGGCAATGGCTGCGTGCTGCGCGATATTCAGGGCAAAGGCGGTCTTTCCCATGCTGGGACGACCTGCAACGATAATAAGGTCGGATGGCTGAAACCCTGCAGTCAGCCTGTCCAGATCTGTAAAGCCTGTTGGCACGCCGGTAATCAGTTCCTTGCGCTCGTACAGATCCTCAACCTTCTTGATGCTGTCCCTGAGTATGCTCTTGAGGGGGTGAAAGGCCTGACGGATTTTGGCCTGAGAGATCTCGAATATGGATGCCTCGGCAGATTCCAGTATCTCATCCACATCCCCTGCTTCTTCGTAGCAAAGGGTGGATATGTCCGATGCCTTTTGAATGAGGCGGCGGAGGACGGCCTTGTCCCAAACGATTTTGCCGTAGTAGCCGATATTGGCGGCCACAGGTACGGTTTCCGTGATCTCCGCCAGATAGGCTGCCCCCCCGACCGCTTCAAGTTTTCCCATGGATTTCAGGGCATTGTGAACAGTTACAAGGTCTTGAGGCTCATTTCGGTTAAAAAGATCCAGCACTGTAGCATAGATGACACTGTGGGCCTCTTTGTAAAAGTCCTCCGGGCGCAGAAATTCAATAACCTTCAGAAGGGCCTGGTCCTCGATCAGAATGCCTCCGAGGATACACTGCTCTGCTTCCACATTTTGTGGCGGAATACGGTATCCAGATGGTTCGATGACAGTCTTGAGGGATGTTATGGACATCTTTGCGGATTGCTCAATCTAAACAGATTCCAATGGAACCACACTTACTTTGACTGTGGCCCTCACATCCGTGCTGAGTCTTATTGGGATCTCAAATTCGCCAAGGGCCTTGATAGGTTCGTCCATCTGTATCTTTTTACGATCAATTGAATACCCCTGTGATTCTATGGCATTGGCTATGTCCAGACTGGTAACCGAACCATAAAGACGATCTTTTTCACCTACCCGGACAGGTATGCTGATATCCAGTTCGCCAAGCTTAGTGGCCAGAGCATCGAACTCATCGCGTTCCTTGGCAGCTTTGGCCAGGATAAAGGCCTGCTGGCGCTCAAGCTGAGAAATATTTTTTCTGCTCGCAAATATTGCCTTGCCCTTAGGGAGCAGAAAATTGCGGGCATAGCCATTTGCCACCTTAACCATGTCTCCGGCCTTACCGAGAGAAGGGATAGTTTCTTTAAGGATGACTTCCATTTACTGGGACCTCGAGGAAATATTTGTGTTTAAAATGATTTCAAGTTTCAAGGGCTTCCTAAATATTAATTCCGGCTTTCAAGCCTGTCCGCCTGATGGCGCCTTATCTCTCAGATTGAACCATACGTCAGACAGTCCTATAATAACGATAAGCATTAGACCATACCACTGGATGCAAAGCAATATATATGTGATCCAGCGGATAAATGCGGGGACCTTCAGCCTTCCAAAATAAAAGGCAACTACTGCAATCCCTTGAAAAAAATAGATACTACTCAGCACCAGCAGGGCATTTTCTCCGCAGGTTTTTAACATACCTTTTCCTAAAAAGGCCAATCCGCCTGCTGCTATTATGGCCCAGACCAGTGGTTCAGGCAATTTCCATTGAGTGAAGGCCGGCGCAAATGCCTCGCCCTTAAGACTTTTGGCCAGATATATTTTTGGTACCAATATATTACTCAGGCTTATGACCAGAAAGACCGAACCTAACAGTCCCGGCAGAAAGCGTATAATAACTTCTTTGAACTGCATGAACCAGCTTTCCAGTTCCGCTTGGTATATGCCGGATGACGTCTCTTTATAAAGGGCCAGACTCTGGTCCATATCTTCGGATATCAACTGGACGACCTTATTATATCCGTCAAGCAGATCAGTGCCTGATCCGGCAGTGAGCACAGCCATGAACGTTATATAAAGACAGGCAAAACCTGCCAGAAGGGTCTTGATCCCGGACCAATTCTGTTTTCTCGCAACCACGAGGACTATTGCAAGCCCTGCAGTCTGGATCAGCCATACTAAGCCCTCGGGCTTCATGATCAGGTGGCAGAGCAAAAAGCCCGCTGCAAGGTTTCCGAAAATAATCGAATTTGCCAGACCAAGACCGATGTCTTCGGTTATTACAACAAGAATTCCTGGTACTACAAGCTGGAACAGAGGCGCGATCTCCCCAATCATAAGGGGTACTAAGAGGAGGACAGAAGCCAGAACCCACTTGATTGAGAGTTTTGGAGAATAAGCCAACTGCTTTATATGAAAATCTCAGGCTTTTATGTTTGAAGGTTCAGGGTTCAGAGGTTCCGGGGTTGCCGAAAATCTAAACCGGTGATTCATGAATTTTGAACCTCTAATCCTGAGCGGTCACTAAATCTCTAATCTTTAATTATATGACCTGATGTGAATGGCAACAAGGCCATTATTCTGGCCTGCTTTATGGCCGCAGTCAGTCGTCTCTGGTGCCTGGCGCAGGTCCCGGTAATGCGGCGGGGCAGTATCTTTCCCCTTTCAGTGATAAAATGACTCAAGGTCCGGTGGTCTTTAAAGTCTATGGCCATGGACTTGTCGGCACAAAAGCGGCAGACCTTCCGGCGCACATATATGCGGCGATGGTGCCTTGTATGATTATTTATTGAATTTTTCATTCTTTTTCTCTTTTTTCCACGGACTGATCGGGATCCAGAGCCTCTTCAACTGTTTCAGCAGGTGGAGCAGACTCGTTCCGTGCCTTGGCGGGCGCTTCAGGGTCAAATTTGTCATTTAGCTTTATGGTAATGAATTTCATCACACCCTCATTCAACTGCAGTTTGCGGGTAATCTCCGAAACGGATTCGGAAGGCATGCCGTATTCCATTACCACATAATAGCCCTGAGTCTGTTTTTTCACCATGTAAGCCAGTTTCTGAAGGGGCCAGGGATCAATCTTTACTGTTTTGCCATTTTTTTTTGATATGATTTCCTGGAGTTGTTCAGAGATGGAAGCACGTTCCTCGTCGGTGAGGTCCGGATGGAGGAGATAAAACGTTTCGTAATGCCTTAATTCCATATATGGTCTCCTTATGGGCTGTATAATCCGGCCCTGATCAATGCCTGCACATAGCAGAACAGGCTTTGTCAGGGCAAGGAGAAATAAAAGAGGTCTTTCTATTACATGAGACCAGTGCCTGAGTCAAGAGCAAATTGTAAATATTCGGTGAACCCGTTATATCCTGCCTTGGAGCGGTTACCTTTTTCCGGGTTTCAAAGCTCACTCATCGCGGACCGGAGAGGCAGTGCAATCCGGCCCGCTACCCAAAATCCCGAAAAAAGGCAAACCGCTCCTGCGGCAGGGCACGGATGGCAACCGTTCACTGGAAGGGGATATTTCTTTGAACAGTTTAACGGAAGCCCCCGTAGTTTTCTTGGCTTTTGCTGTGGGGGAAACCCCGGCTCCTGAGCGCAGCGAAGGAGAACGGGGAGGGGGCAAGACTCCCCCATGTCAAAAGCCTTAAGAAAACAAGGGGCTGAAGTGTTAAGTGAAAAGAAATATCCCCTTCCAGTGAACGGTTATGCGGGACCACGGGTTCATAAGAATATTTACAGCAAATTTCTTTCTTTATCTTGATTATCAATGACATGTGACCTATTGTCTTTTGGAAAGGATAAATGTAACTGTTTGACGTTCAGAAGTTCAAAGGTTCAGGGTTTACTGAAAATCTAAACCGTTGATTCGTGAGTTCTGAATGGAGAAGGCATCATGGGAACGATTTGAGGATGACAAGGGATTCAAACGGTTATGGAGGGAGCTATGCCGGTCATAAAGATAAAAGTGGAGCGTGCTCTTCTGCAAGATCGGGTAAGATGCTTGGCAGATGATTTCTTTCAGGTCTCAAGACCTATTGTGCTTTCAGGAAGAGGCTGGGTGCCGGCGGTAGACATTTATGAAGGCCCTGATGCTGTTTACGTGGTGGCAGATACAGCAGGCGCAGACAAGGAAAGCCTCCATCTCATCTTTAAGGGGCAATTCCTGCATCTGGCCGGCCGGAGACGTCCGCCAGTCAGTTTGGACAACAGACGTTTTTATCAGATGGAAATTGAATACGGCCCTTTCGAGCGCATCATTCGCATTCCGGTGGCTGTGGATACTGAACAGATGGAGGCATATTACGAAAACGGGCTGCTCGTTATACAGATGCTCCGCAAAAAAGCAAATAACACCATAAAAATTGATGTATCCTGATAGCGATTGAGACTGTCAATGAGTGAAAATACACACACAAAGGAAAATACCAGGCACAGCACGATCCGTGAGCTTCCGGTATTGCCAAGTGAAGATCTCGTGTTGTTTCCGCACATGGTTGTTTCATGGGTGGTGGAACAGCCGAATTTGGTCAAGCTGGTTGATGACGCCCTGGCAACAGACAGGACCGTGGCCGTAATATGCACAAAAAAAGCAGAGGATAAGAAGCCCTTTAGTTACCATAAAGTGGGTACAGTGGGCCTTATTCTCCGTATGGCTAAGAATGAGGAAGGCCATGCGAGGCTGATAGTCCAGGGGGTCACCAGAGTCAGGCTTCTGGAAATTACAGAAGAGGAACCGTATGTAAAGGCAAAGGTTGAGCCGGTACAGAATATAGACAGCCATGAAATTGAGACCCAGGCCCTTGTGGTAAATGTCAGGCAGGTTTTTTCCAAGGTGCTGGAACTGTCTCCCAATCTCTCCAAAGAGCTCGGGATGATGATAATGAGCGTAGATGATTCAGGCACCTTGGCAGACGTGGTGATAAGCCATCTCAATATTTCAACTGATGACAAGCAGGCCGTATTGGAGGCATTGGATGTCAAGGAGCGGCTGAAGGCGGCCCTTCGTATTCTGACCCAGCAGCTTGAAATTCTCGAACTTGGGCACAAGATCCAGTCCCAGGTCAAAGGACAGGTAGAGAAGACACAGAAGGAATACTTTCTGAGAGAACAGCTAAAGGCCATAAAAGAAGAACTTGGGGAAGGCGAGGAGAAACCGGATGAGATCGAAGAACTGAGAAAAAAACTGGAGGTCAAGGGTCTGCCGGAAGACGCCATGAAAGAGGCCGAGCGCGAGCTTGATCGTCTTTCCAGGATGCATCCCTTTGCCCCTGAGTATACAGTAGCACGGACCTATATTGACTGGCTGCTTGAGCTTCCCTGGAATGAGTTTACAGAAGATCATCTGGACCTGGACCAGGCGGAACGGATCCTCAATGAGGATCACTATGACCTGGAGAAGGTAAAGGATCGGATCATAGAATACCTGGCGGTAAGAAAGCTCAAACCCGACGCCAAGGGAACGATCCTGTGTTTTTACGGTCCTCCAGGCACCGGCAAGACCTCTCTTGGCAAATCAATTGCCCGTGCCATGGGGCGCAGATTTTTGAGGATAGCCCTGGGAGGCATGAGGGACGAGGCGGAGATTCGCGGGCATCGCCGCACTTATGTAGGGGCCATGCCAGGGCGTATTGTTCAGGGCATCAGAAAAGCAGGGGTCAAAAACCCCGTGCTGATGCTGGATGAAGTTGACAAAATAGGAGTGGATTTCAGAGGGGATCCTGCTTCTGCCCTTTTGGAGGTATTGGACCCGGAACAGAACATCACCTTTACAGATCACTATCTGGGAGTAGAGTTTGATCTCTCAAATGTGATCTTTATTGCTACTGCAAACGTACTGGATACTATACCCAGCCCCCTGCTGGACAGGCTGGAGGTATTGGAGCTTTCGGGCTACACCCTTGAGGAAAAGCTTGAGATCGCCAGAAAGTACCTGATTCCAAGACAGATTGAAGCACACGGTCTGACCAGGCGAAATCTCACTATCAATAAAACGGCCTTGTCCAGGATCATCAGTGCCTACACGCGGGAGGCGGGAGTCCGGAATCTCGAAAGGCAGATAGCCGCTGTGTGCCGGGGTGTGGCAAAGCAGGTGGCCAAAGGGCGGACAGATAAGGTGCAGATAAATATAAAGGGCCTGGAGCAGTACCTGGGACCGCACAAATTTACGGCCGAGGTTGCAGAAAGGACCAAGGTCCCGGGGGTAGCTACAGGACTGGCGTGGACTCCCTCAGGAGGAGAAATCCTGTTTGTTGAGGCCGGCAAAATGAATGGTTCCGGGAAGATATTGCTTACAGGAAAGCTGGGTGATGTAATGAAGGAATCCGCCCAGACCGCCCTGAGTTTTGTCCGTTCCAAGGGTTCAGATCTGGGTATTCCGACCGATGCGTTCAGGGATAAGGACATCCATGTCCATGTACCCTCAGGGGCCATACCTAAGGACGGCCCTTCTGCCGGAGTGGCAATATGTATGGCGCTGATATCCCTTTTTACGGGTTGCCCTGTCAGGCCTGAAGTAGCCATGACAGGCGAGATTACCCTGAGAGGACTGGTCCTTCCCGTGGGGGGAATCAAGGAAAAGGTGCTGGGTGCGCACAGGGCCGGTATAAAAGAGATAATTCTGCCCAAACGCAACGCAAGGGATCTTGATGAAATACCTTCTCATGTCAGGGATACCCTGAAATTTCACCTGATATCCAGGATAGATGATGCAGTGAGTGTGGTGTTCGGGCCCAAAAGACGAAAAAGGCATCAGGTTGACACCTCGAGATGAATTAAGTAGATTTCCCTGATTTTACTGTGGGCAGTCATAATTTGGATTTTATTTTCATCATGAAGGGCACGAAGAAATTATAAAAAAACCGTTCCTCAATTCCGACCTCGTGTTCTTCGCGGTTCATTTTTTGCTGTTCAGCAAGCACGGACCACAAAATTTGGTATGTAAGCAGTTATGTTTGACAATCTGAGTGAGCGCCTGAATTCCGCATTCAAACGCCTTAAGGGTTATGGAAAGCTTTCAGAGGAGAATATCCAGGAGGGCCTGAGGGAGGTCCGCCTGGCCCTTTTAGAGGCAGACGTAAACTACAAGGTCGTAAAGGACTTTATGGCCCGGGTAAAAGAGCGGGCTGTTGGACAGGATGTAATGGAAAGCCTGACTCCTAGCCAACAAGTTGTGAAAATTGTCCATGAGGAGCTTATAGCGTTATTAGGGGGGCATAATAAGGGTCTGGAACTTGCCGGACGCCAGCCTGCAGTTATACTTCTGGTGGGTCTTCAGGGTTCAGGTAAGACCACGACTGCCGCAAAGCTCGCTCGCTGGCTGAAATCAAAGGGACGCAAACCATACCTCGTGCCTGCCGACGTTTACAGGCCTGCTGCCATAGAGCAGCTGAAGATCCTTGGCGACCAGTTAAAAATAGATGTATTCCCTTCAGGGCCGGCTGTTTCTCCTGTGGACATAGCCAGGCAGTCAGTTGCCAGAGCGGATAGCGCCCGCCTCGATACGGTTATCATTGATACCGCAGGCCGTTTGCATATAGACGAGGTCCTGATGGGAGAGCTCAGGGAAATAAATGCCGCTGTGTCCCCACAGGAAATCCTGCTTGTGGCAGATGCCATGACCGGACAGGATGCCGTCAATGTAGCCCAAAGGTTTGACCGGGAACTTTCTATTACAGGTATTGTGCTCACCAAGCTTGAGGGTGACGCCAGAGGAGGTGCCGCCCTTTCAATGCGTGAGGTTACGGGGAAGTCCATCAAGCTCATAGGTATAGGTGAAAAGCTTGACGCCCTGGAACCCTTTCACCCGGATCGAATCGCCAACCGGATTCTCGGAATGGGGGATGTTCTCAGCCTGATTGAGAAGGCCCGTGATACCATTGACAAGAAGAAGGCCCTGGAGCTTCAGGACAAGCTTAAGACGGATACCTTCACATTGGAGGACTTCAGAGACCAGTTGCGTCAGATAAGGAAGATGGGAAGTCTTGAGCAAATCATCTCCATGATCCCCGGCCTGAACAAGATGAAGCAGTTGAAGGGACTGGCCCCTGACGAGAAAGAACTCATACAGGTTGAAGCTATTATTAACTCCATGACAATCCAGGAGCGCAGGAATTACACTATCATAAATGGCAGCCGCAGAAGGAGGATAGCTAAGGGTAGCGGCACTGCCGTACAGGATGTAAATCGTCTCCTCAAAAATTATGCTGCAATGAACAAAATGCTTAAAAAGATGAGGAAATCAAAATTTAGACAGTTCCCCAAGGGCCTTATGCCCTTTTAATTATTTATGACTATTGAGTTAGCTCCGTTTCGATATATAGTCTTTGATTATTGGGTAATCATCCCTTGTCCCTCCAATGCTCTCGTCCCTTGTTTTTTGAGACTTTTGCAGCATGGGACCCTCCCTGTTCTCCTCCGCTGCGCTCCGGAGCCAGGGTTTCCCGTACTGCAAAAGTCAGGAAAACTACGGGACTTCCGCAAGTCGCTCCAAGGGATGATTACCCAATAATCCCGTTATAATTAGCATATGATGCGGAGCTAACTCAATAGTCATATAATTATTTTCGGAGGTAAATATGGCGATAAGGATTCGTTTGACCCGGCGTGGACGCAAGAAGAAGCCGTTTTATCGCGTGGTGGCGGCAAATTCCGAGGCTAAAAGAGATGGCAGGTTTCTTGAGATCCTCGGCACCTATGATCCCCTGAAGGACCCGGCGGTATTCAAGGTCGATTCATTCAAATTGGACAAGTGGCTGAGATTGGGTGCCAGGCCTACGGATACGGTGAGATCCTTGCTCAAAAGAGCCGGCCACCCATTGGAACCTGATCAACAGTGATGATATAATACCGCCACACGAGGACATTGACTGCGGAGGCGAACGATGAAGGAGCTGATTGAATACATAGCGAAGGCGCTGGTAGATAATCCTGAGACGGTGGAGGTAAACGAGGTCGAAGGAGAGCAGACATCGGTTATAGAACTTAAGGTATCCAAGGAAGACCTTGGAAAGGTGATAGGCCGGCAGGGACGTACCGCCAGAGCAATGAGAACCATACTCAATGCCGCATCCACAAAGATACGGAAGAGGGCGGTCTTAGAGATACTTGAATAGTTGATGGGCACTGGTTCATCAAAAAAGCCGATGCTCTTTGACATAGTTACCATCTTTCCCAATTTTTTTGATTCGCCCTTAAAGGATGGGGTGGTGAGGCGGGCCATTGAGGCGGATATCCTGAAGGTCAGGACAATCAACCTCAGGGATTTTACTACGGACAGGCACCGGACTGTCGATGACAGGCCCTTTGGTGGTGGAGAGGGCATGGTGATGAAGCCCGAACCAATCTATAGGGCCCTCAAGGTCTTGAAAGAGGAACCGCCTGAGGCCAGGATCATTTTGCTGAGCCCCAGGGGGAAGTTGCTTGACCAGGCCCTTGCCGGGGAGCTTGCCCGGTTCGAACGACTTATCCTTATTTGTGGCCGATACGAAGGAGTAGATGAGCGAATTCGCGAGCACTGCGTAGATCTTGAGTTGTCTGTCGGAGATTATGTCCTGTCCGGCGGCGAGATTGCAGCCCTTGTATTGATAGAGGCCGTCGGCAGGCTTATACCTGGTGTATTGGGATGTGAGTCATCGGCAGAAAAGGATTCTTTCAGTGACGGTCTCCTGGAGTTCCCTCAATACACCCGACCCAGGATTTTTAAGGGCTGGGAGGTCCCGGAGGTATTAATGTCCGGAGACCATGCAAGAATTGCAAGGTGGAGAAGGGAGCAGTCCCTTGGCCTCACTTATGAACAGAGGCCGGAACTCCTTAACAGGGCCGGATTGGATGAAAATGACATTAAATACCTCAGGAGCCTGGGGTGGGAAGAAAGCTGATCTACCTTGCCCTGGTCCATTATCCGGTCCTGAATCGCCACGGTGAGCTGATAGCCTCGGCCATCACCAATCTGGACATCCATGATATAGCAAGGCTTGCCCGGACCTATGAGCTATCGGCATATTACCTGGTTACTCCGTTGCCTGATCAGCAGGTCCTGGCACGGCGCCTGGTTGATCACTGGCTGGAAGGAGCAGGTGGGGGCATTAATCCGGATAGACGAGAGGCCATGGGGCTTATAAGGATTGCTGGAGATATTGAAAAGGTCCGCAGCGAGATAAATCTTGAGACAGGAAGGAGCGTTCTTGTATATGCCACTACTGCCAGGAAATGGCCGAACTCGATAGACTGGCCCAGTTTGCGGAAAAAGATAGAAGATCAAGGCCGCGATAGCGTTTTGCTTCTCTTTGGCACTGCTTCCGGATTTGATAACAGTGTGCTTGAAAGTGTTGACGGGGTGATTTCCCCTATAGAGGGTAACCGGGAATACAATCATTTGCCGGCCCGCGGTGCAGTTGCAATAACCCTGGACCGGCTTCTGGGGGACAGGAATTAATACAGGGAATTAATAATGTTGAGCGTTGAATTGTGGATCATTTGTAACCGGTCACAGGGTGCTTCTTCTTCCAACATGCTCTCGCCCCTTGTTTTCTTAAGGCCTTTGCAGCATGGGACCCTCCCCGTTCTCCTCCGCTTCGCTCCGGAGCCGGGGTTTCCCATGCAGCGAAGGCCAAGAAAACTACAGGGCTGACGCAAATCGTTTTCAGAAGGAGCACCCTGTGATCGGTTACGATCATTTGGCACTCGCCATTTTCAGGAGGATATAACTGATGGAAATTTTGCGTAGACTTGAATTTGAAGAGATGCGAACAGATATTCCGGACTTTAGGCCCGGAGACACGGTGCGTGTAAGTGTCAAGATTCGGGAGACAGATGAAAAGGAGCGCATACAAGTATTTGAAGGCGTGGTAATCAGCCGCAGGGGCAGCGGCATGTCTGAGAGTTTTACTGTAAGAAAGGTCTCTTACGGCGTTGGCGTAGAGCGCATCTTCCCCATAAACTCCCCAAGAATCGAAAAAATCGAACTGGCAAAAGAAGGCCGGCACAACCGGGCCAAATTTTACTATCTACGTGGTCTCAAGGGCAAGGCAGTAAGACAAAAGATAAGCTCTCGTTCTTGATTTCATGAAAAACGGCCGCAGAGATTCAGAATCGGATTTTTTGTACTTTGAGCGTAGTTTGTGGGACTATGGTCTTGATCCGGTTGCAGGTCTTGACGAAGTCGGACGTGGCTGCCTGGCAGGGCCGGTAGTGGCTGCTGCTGTGATTTTTTCACCTGATATTCATCTTCCCGGTGTTCGGGATTCAAAGGCCCTTTCCTCAAAACAGAGGGAAGACCTTAACAGGGCGATAAGAGACAAGGCCTTGGCGGTCTCCGTGGCCCAGGTGGAATCCGCGGAAATAGACCGGATAAATATCCTGAAGGCAAGCCTTAAGGCAATGGCCCAGGCTGTGGATAGCCTGGACCTTCGGCCCAGGGCCTTACTTGTTGACGGTAATCAAGCAATTCCCCACATTCTGCCTCAGAAGACCCTGATAAAAGGAGACCAGAGGTCTCTTTCCGTGGCGGCCGCTTCAATAGTAGCAAAGGTATTCAGGGACAGCCTTATGGAAGAGATGCACCGGTATTATCCCTATTACAACTTTGCCGGCAACAAAGGCTATGCGACTCCGGAACACCGTAAGGCTATCAAGCTCTACGGCTGTTGTCCGATCCACAGGAGAACCTTTAAGGGAGTGCGGGAGCACGCAGCATGAACCCTGAACCTATGAACACCCGCAGACATAATTATGCCAAGGAATTAGGGAAAAAGGCAGAAGAAATCGCTGAAGCCTTTTTCAGGGAAAAGGGATATCATATCGTCGAGCGGAACTATCAGGTGCCGTGCGGTGAGATAGACCTGATCCTTGAGGACCGCTCACGGGTGATCTTTGTAGAGGTAAAGTCCCGGGTAAATGCTAAGTATGGACTGCCCCAGGAGGCAATAACCTATCACAAACGGCGTCAGATTATACGGGTTGCCAAGTGGTATCTTCAGGAAAGGGGCTGTCTGGACAGGGAAATTCGATTTGATGTCCTGGCGATCAGATTTCACGGTTTTAAAAAACCTGCCATTGAACATATACCCTGGGCGTTCGATTTAGAGGAATAAACCATCCTTACGAGCCGGAGAGGCAGTGCAATCCGGCCCCGCTACCCAAACCCCCGCAAAAAGGCAAGCCGCTCCTGCGGCAGGGCACGGATGGCAACTTCCACAGTGGACCACGGGTTCACCGAATATTTACTTTACAAAAAAGGAGGGAGCAGGATGACAGTTGATACATTGTGTGGAGTATTAGGATGGTGCGCTGTAATTAATATGGGAGTATTGTTATTGTGGTTTTTATTCTTAGCATTTGCTCATGATTGGGTTTATCGCATGCATAGCAAATGGTTCAAGATTCCAGTAGAAACGTTCAACGCAATTCATTATGCTGGTATAGCTTTTTTAAAGATAACTATATTTATTTTTAATATTATTCCGTATTTTGCATTACGGATTGTTACATAAAAAATTATAGTGGCCTCCTCAACACACTGATTTCTCAAGGGATAAGGTGCCTCACTTATATTGACATAGAGGAATAAAACATAAACAGCCAATGCATTGTCCCCACCTATCACTTGCTATAATTTGATTTGTTCAAAGTCCTGCAGAAAATGAAAAGAGAAAATTCTGACAAAATGCCGTTTAATGTTGCTGGGATAGTAAGGGAACTTGCCCTTAGATATGGATGGGGAGGCAGGCTATTGAGGGGAATGATCTGGGATGTCTGGGAGGAGATCGTAGGTCCCCAGGTCGCGATCCATGCGTGGCCGGAACGTTTCTCGGAGCGAGACATTCTGGTAGTCGTGGTAACGGACTCTGTTTGGATGCAGCAGCTCTGCTTTCAAAGGCAGCTCTTTATTGATGGGCTGAATACACGCTTGCCGTCCGGAGCCAAGATTAAGGACATCAGGTTTATTTTAGGTGACGTGGCAGAGGTGCGGTCCCGTTGGCTTTCCCATAAGGCACCGAAGAGAGGTATGCTGAAAAAAGGAAAGGCTCAGATCCCGAAACGTGCATTGGATGCCGCGGAGGATATGATGGAACCTTTACGGGATCAGAAGTTAAGGCAGGCGATGACGGACCTTTACCTGAAATATTCTGAACGAAAGAAACATAATCCTGAATGGTGAACCCTGAACGTCGAAGGTCATATAGCACGGAGTGACTTCCCGGGCAAATATTCGGGTGAACCCTCAGGCCGGAATTGAAGCGGTAGTTTTTACAGCGCATGAAATCACAGATCAGCCTTGAATATTATTTATTACGCATATGATACATGAAAGCAAAGGAGTTTAGTAAAACGGGGTCAAGGACTTTGGATATTCTGCATGTGGCCTCAGCTTTATCAGTCAACGGCCGGCTTTGCTGAGAGTGATAGTGATTTTCACATTCTCCTCTTTGAATAACAAGTCTTCAGGGGGGGAAACCAAAAACAAAAAGCGAAACCTAAACCTTGAGGTTCAATTCCCAATCAAAGTTTTCGACTTGACGCCAGCTTTGGGATGTATATGTAAATATCCGGTGAACCCGTTGTATCCTGCCTTGGAGCGGTTACCTTTTTCCGGGTTTCAAAGCTCACTCATCGCAGACCGAAAGAGGCAGTGCAATCCGGCCCGCGATCGAAACCCTGCAAAAGGCAAACCGCTCCTGCGGCAGGGCGCGGATGGCAACCGTTCACAGGAAGGGGATATTTCTTTGAACAGTTTATAACGGAAGCCCCCGTAGTTTTCTCGGCTTTTGCTGTGGGGGAAACTGCATCGCCTTAAGCGCAGCGTAAGGCGAATGCAGAGGGGGCAGGACATCCCCCATGTCAAA
>PQXD01000006.1:127414-138059 GCA_003194485.1 Deltaproteobacteria bacterium | reverse complement strand
TGCTCCGGATTATAGCTTCTGAAATTGTAGTTCATGAGGCCCTCAAAAAGCAATTATCATGTTGAAATTATATAATATTTTACCGAATTCGGCCTCATTTTGCAACTAATATTTGCGGGACAGACTCCTATGTTGCATTTCATATTTGACACCTCCTTAGCCAGAGTCCAGAAAAAGAATGGATGGAGCGGCTGATGTTACCGCAAGCACACTGAGGACACTCAGCCCCGACCATGTATTTTCCCTCTATTAGGTGACGGTGATTTTGTCAATGAAGTTCTAAAATTATCTGAATATGATCATCCCGAGCCAGTGAAAATGCCACATCTCCTCCCTGGAGATGGAAGCCAGGCTCGCACCCATAAGGTGTATCTTCTCCTTCCATATAGCCGTGAACCAGATAGCGTATGATGGCCACATGCTCATCGGCAAGATCCCTGTTCAACCTGTCAATCGAGGCCTGTTTCTCCATGAGTAGCTTCTCCTTACGGTTTTGTTCTGCTCATCAATCAACCTTAAAAAATGCCTGTGATTTGGCGCCGCACACAGGGCACCTGTCGGGCGGCCCATTTTCGCAAGTATAGCCGCATACAGAGCACACATAGTAATCCGTTTCTTCAAGTGCCTCCATGTTATCCAATGCCTTCTGGTAGAGGTCCGCATGCACCTTTTCAACATGGTTGGCATACGAAAAGGCAAGCTCTGCTGCCTTGTTGCCTTCTTCCTTTGCCGTATCGATCATGGCCGGATACATACTGGTAAACTCATGGGTCTCGCCCTCAATGGCTGCTCCAAGATTTTCAGCCGTACTCTTCACCTGACCAAGGACGCGCAGATGAGTGAGGGCATGCACGGTCTCCGCCTCAGCTACTGCCCTGAAGAGCTTGGCCACCTGGGAGTAACCCTCTTTCTCCGCCCGCTTGGCAAAGGCAAGGTACCTCCGATTTGCCTGGGACTCCCCGGCAAAAGCTTCCAGCAGATTTTGTTCAGTCTTAGTCATATCATTCTCCTTTTCTCAGTCTTTCTCTTCATGCTCTTCCATTAACTTCCCCTTGTGCCTGCCCCCGCTACCTTGAAATGGCGTCAAGAATTTCCTTGTACGTTATGGATGTGGATGCTCTCAAGACTCAGAGATTCTATGATCACTTCAGTGGAGGCAGGAAGTTTCCTGCCGAATCTTTTCCCTGTCTCCTTTGCAATCTCCCTGGCAGTATCTTCTGCGAACCGGGGGAAATGCTGGGCCTTGAGCACGATTTCCGCCTCATCAGGACGTTTAAGCAGATCCTGGGTGACATGGAGAGCAGACTCAAGACACTCCAGGATCTCTCCAAAAGACGGATGTCCCCCATGATTCTCTGAGTCTTCAGAAAACGGTTACTGTTATGGAATCACTGGCACATCCAGTGTCAATGTTGTGGTATTAACCAGAATAGGGGCGTACTCACCTGTGGGCAACCCGAGAAACTCGCCCACAGAGCCTGGGACCTGGCTGTAAAAGAGACTCGCCTTAATGGTTACCGGCCCCGGGGCGATATTTTCAGGTACAGCCCATGTGTAGTTCTCGATTCTGGTCTCCATGGGGCCGATCCGATAGTCAACCACAGTGTTGTCAGCAGTATACCACTGGCAGATGGTCATACGTCCCTTGGGATCAAAGAATGGCCGGCGGAAGATCCGGGCGCCGTCCCGGCAATTGCCGTCCCGTTTTAACCCCTTAAAGTCCTTAAGTCCCATAATCTCCCCCATGGCTTGATATGCCATTGCCTTGGAATCGGCAATGGTATACTTCTCTCCCTTGAAGCCCTTGAGATCTACCGGGATCGGATAGGCCTTACCTCCGGCGTCAATGGCCTGGACTTCCAGCCAGAGCATGCGCTCTTCAGTAGAGCCTGATGGGATGTAATGACCTGCCTTACCATTAAAAAGCACTGCACGCAATTTCAGCGTGGAGCCAGGAGAAATCTCTGTCTTTTTCGTGTAAAGGGCCAGGTCAAGGCTACCTGCCAGCTTGCTTGCGAAGTGGGAACCATGGAAGGCATGATGGGCCACATCAACCCTTAATTTTCCTCCTATGGCTGATTTCCCTGATGCACGATACATATGGCAATCCTGACACCGTGTCCCTTTCTTGGCATAGGGTCCGGCCTTCCACTCCCTGTAGGTGGTCTTGACCCAGGCCCCGTAAGGGCTCTGCTCGTCATGGCATGTGGCACAGAGTTCCGGACTCCTGGTAAACTCCGAGTATCTCACCCCGTGGGCAGGAGACTTTGCATCTGCCCTTGGTCCCTGTTTCACCCTGTCCGGCTTAATGGTAAAGCTGAAATTAAAGGGGACTTCTTCAGTGGTTCCTGTTATGTTGTGACAGATCTCGCAGCTCACGCCTTCATTGGCCCTGGTCCCGGCTTCGGCAGGCTTTGGTGGAATATCCCCGCTCAAAAAGGCAAGAGGACCATGGCAGGCAATACATCCGCCCTTGACCCCGGAGACCTTCTCAAGCTTCAAGGCATGGGGAAGGGCCAGTTTGAAGTACTCGACCTGATCCCATTCATGGGTAAAACACTGTGACATCAGGCACTGCTGCCACTCCTGGTAGATTTCCCTGTGGCAGACGCCACATCTCTTGGGTTGCCTGAAATCTTCATTGGAGAACTTGCCCATCTCGGCCCCGGACATCACTGATGGTGCTATCAGCAAAGCCAGCACAACAACAGAAACTAACTTACACGTCCCATAAGAAATACCTCCTTATATTTGAACTGCTCAGATATTCAGGCTGAAGGCTGAAGTATATCAATCATCTCGTAACAAATCATCAAGATCCATACCAAGATCGAATTCAGCAGGGGAAAGGGCCTGAACAGATATGATATTAAATAGTTACAAATAATCAAGGTTATTTCCGGCAACAGCCTCATGACCATATGAGGGGTCGAATGTGAGACAACAGTGTCTCAGTCAAGAAAGAAAAAAGGTAATATCTTGATATTACGGCAGATATATCGAACCAGGACCGAGGTGAAATACCTGCCGCAAAATGCCGTGTTGGTGTATGTGGAAGCAAATAAAGTCTTTGAGGAAACGTAGAATGTCTCATATTTAGTCTTGATACATAACCGTATCATGAGACATGCTGGTGCCAGTCAGAGACAGGCTCACCTCTTCCCTGCCGGAAGTGAACGGGGAATCCCGGCATGTCTTCCTTCTGCTGTCCTGCGGATTTGTCGCGCCGTGTGCGCGAAGGCCGCTCCCTACGGGTCATTTACCGGAGGCGCCGGAGAATCGTCGGAGACGGGAGAACGCGGCCGTGGAAACAATCAACTTGGCTCGCGGACCAGCATGGTGCAGCGGACCGCGTCGATGATGTGGTCGTTGCCCTTCGAGTAGACCGCCCGGGCCTTTTGACCAAGGGCTTTACTTAGGGACCGGGCCTGATCTCTGCCGGTAAAAACCGCCGGAGGAGGGCCTAAGAATCAGTGGACAGTTTTAATAGGATTATGCAATAGTGCCTAAAAAAGTGGGAATTTAGGTATTATTCGACATGTATGCGTCCCGTCAGGCCAAGGTCTTCGAGTATCTGTTTGAGATCAGTTTCGAAGCTCTGCACGAGCTGTCCGTCAACGGTCACAGAAAACTCGATTCCGATCTTGAGGTCCGAACCGCCGCGCAACTTCGGCAGTACCTTTGTTCCCAGCCGGTTCCAGATCTCCGGAGGTACGTCACCGGAAATCCGGAACGTCCGCCTGCTTGCCGAAGCTCCGGCGCAGGCAGGTATTCCCGCCGTAGGCGTAGGTTCTGGTTGCGGTTCAGGGCCGAGACCTGGGGCGGGTTCGCCGCGCCCTCCGACAGGTGTGGGTTCGGGTCTAGTATTTTGTTCCAAAATTATCATTACATTTGTTCAGTTTTATGTTACACTGTCCCTCGTTAACCCAAAAATGGAGGACAGTGAATATGAGAGCACGCAAACCGAAACTTACAATATCGGAGAAAGATCAAAAACAACTTGAAACAGTCGCCCGTAGTCGTATGGAGCCAGCCGCTAAGATCCAGCGTGCTAAAATCCTGCTCATGTATGCAAAAGGTGAAAAAATAACTCACATAGCACAAAAGGTTAACGCAACCCGGCCTTTAGTTTACCGGGCGATAGACAAGGCGTTAGATTTTGGGGCATTGCAATCATTGGCTGACTTGAAACGTTCCGGGCGCTCACGAAAGATAGACGACAGCGCAAAAAAATGGGTACTCTCGGTAGCCTGCCAGAAGCCTACGGATTGCGGTTATGCTGCCGAGGCCTGGACCTACAGCCAACTTGTTCAACATATACAAAAACATGCGGCAGAAAATGGGCACCAGTGTTTACAAAAAATCAGTAGAAGCCAGGTATATGACATTTTAAATGAAGGTGAAATCAAGCCCCATAAAATCCGTTATTATCTTGAACGCCGTGATCCTCAATTTGAAGAAAAAATGACCGATGTTCTTCATGTATACAAGGATGTAGAAATAATTAACCAGTCTCCAGCCGACGAAAAGGAAAGCACAACAATCTCCTGTGATGGGAAGCCCGGAATCCAGGCGATAAAAAACGTCGCTGTTCAATTGCAGCCAGTTCCAGGGGAACATTCCATGATCGCGAGAGACTATGAATATAAACGTTTGGGTACAGTCTCGCTCTTAGGTGGAATTGATCTCCACACCGGCGAAATACATGCTTTAGTTCGTGACCGGCACAGGAGTCGTGAATTCATAGAGTTTCTCAAAATCATTGATGAGAAATATCCGGATGATTGGATAATCAGGATAGTGCTGGATAATCATTCATCCCGTATTTCCAAAGAAACACGAAACTTCTTGAAAACAAGGCCAAATCGATTTCATTTTGTATTTACACCCAAACATGGCTCGTGGCTGAATCTGATCGAATCGGTTTTCAGCAAAATGGCCGGATCATTCCTGCGACATATCCGGGTAGATACAAAAGAGGAACTCGTCAACCGTATCTATCAAGGTATAGCAGAAATTAACAGGGCTCCTGTTGTATACCGGTGGCGTTACAAAATGGATGAAATCGCCACCGCTTAAACTGTAACGTTATTTTTAGAGCCCTATACTAGTCGGAAAGCAAAATCTGAAAAACGACAGGGGTCGTACATGAAATCCGTTCGAGAATCGTTGCGTGCCAAATGCCAGGCTCGGCGAAGAAGCGAAATATCTGACAACTTGTTATAGAGATCACCGCCAGGAGTAGTCACGGACGCTTCCCTCCATATGGTTGTCCCTTCTCTCGCACCTGCATCGGCTTACGTATGGCGTTCATCGACCTGTCTGCCGTGCCGAGCACGGCACAGGCAGGCAGGTAGTAATGGGCCACCTTGGTTACCTGCCTGCGACGATGCTTCGGCAGGCAGGCTTCGTGCCATTCGAGCCGTGCCGGGTCCTTGACCGGCTCCTGAAGCGTCGGCTTTGTGGCGTAAATCATTTTGTTCCCTTCCGAACTTCCCATCCCACATCTCCGCGCTCTCAGTGCCTCTGCGGTGAGATATTCATTTCTTCCTTTTCTCCCGCTTACGTACGGTCCGCGCCTTGCCCTTCTCCAACTGTCTCACTTCCTGCACGGCCTCAATGAAGTGACGCTCCACCGGAGAAGGCTCTTCCAGCATCTGTTTTCGGAACTTCTCATATTCAGCACGCGCCTTTTCAATGGCCTCTTCATGACTGACCCTGCCCGAATGGGTCAGGATATCCCGCTCGGTGACTTTTAAGAACTCGTCCAGCTTGGCGATCCAGTCCCGCATGTACATGGGTTTGCGGTTCAAGGCCTGAAGTTCGGCGAAATCGAGATACATAGAGACGATGCGATTGAGGGTGTCCAGTTCATCGGCGGTCAGATAATTTTTGGCGATCTCGACATCGGACCGGCCTGGTTTTGCGCCGGTCCATGAAGTAAGGCCCATGAGAGGCTTTTCCGCATCCGCTCGTCCGGCGATGACCTCGGCAGCAGTGTGGCCGTGGGCCGCCCAGTGCATCTTATTCTGAACGATTTGAAAGAACTTCCGCGACATTTCGGTTTTCGGGTCATAATCGATGCTGGTGGCATAAATATCGAGCACTTTCCGCCAAAAGACCTTCTCCGACGACCGGATATCCCGGATTCGGGCCAGCAGTTCGTCAAAGTAATTGCCCCCTCCTGGCTGCTTGAGCCGCTCGTCGTCCAGCGTAAACCCCTTGATGATGTATTCTCGCAGCCGCTGTGTAGCCCAGATGCGGAACTGTGTGCCGCGATGGGATTTTACCCGGTAACCTACTGAAATTACTACATCAAGATTGTAATGATTGGTCTCATATGTCTTGCCATCTGCGGCAGTTATCCGGAATTTCCGGATAACTGATTCGGGACTCAATTCCCCTTCCTCAAAGATATTTTGGACATGTTCGTTGATGGTACGGACATTTTTTTGAAACAACTCGGCCATCAGCTTCTGGGTCAGCCAAACTGTTTCATTTTCCAGTCGAACCTGGATGCGCGTGTCCCCGTCTTCTGTCTGGTAGATCAGGATTTCAGAAGCAGGCGCCTTGTCCGGCAGATTGGTCATGGGCGGTTATCTCCGATTCCAGCATGCGGTGCTTCAGGCGTCCTTTCCATACGGTGCTTCGTCCTCTCGCACCTGCATCGGCCGGGTCATGCCTGCCTGTGCGTCGCACGCAGACAGGGCGTTCACCGACAGGTAGTAATGGGCCACCTTGGTTACTTCATGCCATTCGAGCCGGGCCGGGTCCTTGACCGGCTCCTGAAGCGTTGGCTTTGTGGCGCCTGCCTGCGCCGAGGCTTCGGCAGGCAGGCAGTTCGTCACGATGTACAGCCAGTAACAGTCTCGCCGATCCTCGGCCACGCGCTGCTCGTTGGGTGTAAGCAGGATCGTCCCGGCGTCGTCGGCCAGCAGGAACCGTACCCGCGCCAGCTTCAGGAGATAGTCATATACCGCCTCGAGCTGGTGCGGCAGCGGGTCAACGCGCGAGATGGAGAGGCCAAAGTAAGGATCGAACTCGTAGGCGATGCCAAGCGAGTAGGCCTGCAATCCCAGCCTCAGGAGGCGGCCGTCCCCGTCGTAACTGAAAGCGGAATCCAAGATGGTGAGGGTATTAATGTCGCTGTCGGTGAGCGTCACCTTACGGAACCGCTCCGACTGCGTGCCGACAAGGCCTACAGTCCAAGTGGCGTCGCCACCGACCCGCACAGTCTCCACGCGCATCGGCTCATTGAAAAGCGAGCCGATGACGACACAACCTTCGCGTAATTGGCTACTTGACGTTGTCATCGGTTCCCGGCGCTCCCGCTATCATCTCGACGGTTGTTGCCGGCCCTGCCCGACTTCACCCATTCGTCAATCTCTTCTTTACGAAACTTCCAGAGTCGGCCAATCTTGTGCCCAGGCATATTTCTTTCACTTATCCACCTGTAAACGGTATCCCGCTTAATGCCGAGATAAGCCGCGATCTCATCTACGGAAAGCCATCGATCTTCCATCATTGTCTCCACTCACTCCAAGCGTTATTGGCAATCTTCAAAACGCCTGCCTGTGCGTTGCACGCAGACAGGGCCTCGTGTTGTCAGTTGGTGGATCGGTTTGTATGGTCCGGCATTCGATGCTTCATCCAGACAAACCGGGACAAACAAGGATAAAATATATCAGATGGAAGTCTATTGTCAAGCGGTTTTTCCGAGTGTAGTCTACATCTTTCCGACTTAGACCGACTGAAAGAGGATCAGTGGTGCCGCGTGCGAGGATGTCCTCTTCCGGCACCTGCAGGACGGGAATGCCTGAGGGCATCTCGTATAGACGACCGCGGACCACGGCTTATTTGATACAAGGACTTTTTGCAGTACAATCATGGATGACTCGTTCAGGGTTGACGGATAGTATGATAATATATAGTATGTATACATAAGATTGCTACACAACATCTCCCTTGGAGGGTGCTATGTCAATACGCGTTCAGGTTATTTTGGATGAGGCCGAGGCGATCCAGTTTAGATCGCAGGCGCGCAAAGAATCAAAGTCGCTTAGTGCCTGGCTGCGCGATGCAGGGCGGAAGATGCTATCAGCCAAACTTCAGTCCCGACCATTGACTGATCCGGCTTCTCTTCGGGCATTCTTCCAGGAGTGCAAAGACAGGGAACAAGGTCCTGAACAGGACTGGGTAGAACAAAAGAGATTGATCATTGAGGGATTCCAGGCAGCGAACCGGCCATGATTTTCGTGGACAGTAACATATTCATTTATGCCGTCGGCCGGTCACACCCGTTACGGGCTGAGGCGCAGGCATTTTTCCTGAAAGCAGCTGAGAACGGGAAGAGGCTGGTTACCTCGGCAGAGGTTTTGCAGGAGCTACTCCATGTCTACCTGCCGGTTGGCAGGATAGCCACCCTTGATGCGGCCTTGGAGCTTGCGACCCAAGGGGTGGACAGAATTATTCCCATCCATCGGGAAACAGTCATTCACGCCCGCAATCTCGCTGACAGATATCCAGAGTTGACGGCAAGGGACCTGCTGCATTTTGCCGTTTGCCAGTTACATAAGATTTCTGAATTGAAAACCTTTGACCGAGGCCTGGAAGTAGCATTTACGGGAAAGTAATTCGACCAGGAAAAGTAGCAATTTTCGTTGAAAGGAGGACTTTAAAAAAAGAAAAGGCTCGATTTCTCAATCGAGCCTTGATTCTCTCTGGCTCCCCGAGACGGACTCGAACCGCCAACCTAGTGGTTAACAGCCACCCGCTCTGCCATTGAGCTACCGGGGAATTTATATCGGCCAATCTAACAACTTGCGTTTTGACCGTCAACAGGAAACATCTCAATATACAGAAAGAGTCCCTCGCGAAATTTCAATGATTTTGGCCAAAAAAAGCCCCCATAAATAATGGGGGCGAAATATTTTCCGGCAGTGACCTACTCTCCCACCCTATCCCGGGCAGTACCATCGGCGCTGAGGGGCTTAACTTCCGTGTTCGAAATGGGAACGGGTGTTTCCCCCTCGCCATTGCCACCGGAAACGATGTACTTATAAAAAATATAAATAAATATGGATTACACTGTCCACCATGTGCGGAAAGAATTAATCAAAAGAAAAATATGGTCAAGCCGCACGCCCGATTAGTATCGGTAAGCTCAGGCTGTTGCCAGCCTTACACCTCCGACCTATCAACCTTGTCTTCTCCAAGGGGGCTTTAGGGGCTTACGCCACGGGAGATCTAATCTTGAGGTGGGCTTCCCACTTAGATGCCTTCAGCGGTTATCCCATCCGAACGCAGCTACCCAGCAATACCACTGGCGTGATAACTGGATCACCGGAGGTCCGTCCATCCCGGTCCTCTCGTACTAGGGACAGATCCTCTCAAATCTCCTGCGCCCGCGGTAGATAGGGACCAAACTGTCTCACGACGTTTTAAACCCAGCTCACGTACCGCTTTAATTGGCGAACAGCCAAACCCTTGGGACCTGCTTCAGCCCCAGGATGCGATGAGCCGACATCGAGGTGCCAAACCTCCCCGTCGATGTGAACTCTTGGGGGAGATAAGCCTGTTATCCCCGGAGTACCTTTTGTCCGATGAGCGATGGCCCTTCCATTCGGGACCACCGGATCACTAAGGCCTGCTTTCGCACCTGCTCGACTTGTGTGTCTCGCAGTCAAGCTCCCTTGTGCCTTTACACTCTACGGCTGGTTTCCAATCAGCCTGAGGGAACCTTCGCGCGCCTCCGTTACTCTTTGGGAGGCGACCGCCCCAGTCAAACTACCCACCAGACACTGTCCCTGACCCGGCTAACGGGCCGAGGTTAGGATCCTAGAATAGCCAGGGTGGTATTTCAAGGACGGCTCCACCAAGACTGGCGTCCTGGCTTCAAAGCCTCCCACCTATCCTACACAAGCTACCCCAAAACCCAATGCCAAGCTGTAGTAAAGGTTCACGGGGTCTTTCCGTCTAGCCGCGGGTAACCGGCATCTTCACCGGTACTACAATTTCACTGAGTCCCTGGTTGAGACAGTGGGGCAGTCGTTACGCCATTCGTGCAGGTCGGAACTTACCCGACAAGGAATTTCGCTACCTTAGGACCGTTATAGTTACGGCCGCCGTTTACCGGGGCTTCGGTTCAGTGCTTCTTCTTGCGAATAACACCTCCCCTTAACCTTCCGGCACCGGGCAGGCGTCAGACCCTATACGTCGCCTTGCGGCTTGGCAGAGTCCTATGTTTTTAGTAAACAGTCGCCACCCCCTTTTCACTGCGCCCCACTTCGGCTCCGATCGCAAGGATCTTCACCTGATGTGGGTGCCCCTTCTCCCGAAGTTACGGGGCTATTTTGCCGAGTTCCTTAACCAGGGTTATCTCACGCGCCTCAGGATTCTCACCCTGCCTACCTGTGTCGGTTTACGGTACGGTCACCAAACAAACTCGCTACGAGGCTTTTCCAGGAAGCATGGGATCGGCCACTTACGGCCTAAAAGGCCACGTCATCAGCTCTCAGCGTTAACAAGATCCCGGATTTGCCTGGGATCTCCGCCTACAACCTTGAACCGGGACATCCAACACCCGGATGGCTTACCCTTCTCCGTCCCCCCTTCACTCAAACGCTTGTTTGGTGGTACAGGAATA
>PQXD01000006.1:107414-122414 GCA_003194485.1 Deltaproteobacteria bacterium | reverse complement strand
AGCAATGAAGCGTTTCCAGATAAGCCTGTACAGAGCCAGGGATGCCTTATCCAGATAGGGCGCGACATCCTCCGGGGTCCTGGCAACCGAGGTGGGCCTGACTGCCTCATGGGCATCCTGGGCCATCTTTCCCCGTTTATAAGCCGGTGCCCTTTGCGGCACAAAATCCTTTCCAAATCTCCCGTTAATGAGGGTTCTGGCCTCCTTGACCGCCTCCATGGCCACCCTGGTGGAGTCGGTCCTCATATAGGTTATGAGCCCAACCGGACCTTCATCTCCCAAATCAATACCCTCATAGAGTCTCTGTGCCAGCATCATGGTTTTTTTGGCAGAAAACTTGAGCTTACGGGCTGCCTCTTGCTGCAACGTACTGGTGATAAACGGAGGTGAAGGGAATTTCCTCTTCTCTTTAGTCTCAACCTTTTTGACCCTGAAATCAGCCGACTCGAGGTCTCTCACTACCTTTTGGGCCTTTTCCCCGTCGGGAATCGAGAGTTTTTTACCTTTAAGGGCTACTACCTTTGCCAAAAAGGGAGGCGGCTTGGGGCCTTCCAGTTGAGCAGTAACAGTCCAGTACTCTTCCGGTACAAAGGCCTGAATTTCCCTCTCTCTGTCACATATTATTCGAACAGCAACAGACTGGACACGTCCTGCCGAAAGCCCTCTTTTTACCTTGTTCCATAGTAAAGGAGATATTTTATATCCGACCAGCCTGTCCAGGATCCGCCTTGCCTGTTGGGACTCGTACTTGTTCCTGTCCAGTTCCCCCGGGCATTTGATGGCCTTCATGATCGCCTGTTCAGTCAGTTCGTGGAACATCACGCGGTGGAACCGTCTGGCTTTTCCCCCATTGGCCTGTAGTTCCTCTGCTATATGCCATGCTATGGCCTCTCCCTCCCGGTCCGGATCAGGGGCCAGATATATGTCATCCACTTTGGATGCCGCAGACTTAAGCTCTTTGATTATCTTGCTCTTGCCACGAATTATCTCGTACTCCGGCCTAAAGTTATCTTCGACATTAACTCCCAGACGTTTCTTGGGGAGATCCTTCACATGGCCTACAGAGGCCTTGATGTCGAAGTCTTTGCCCAGATAGCGCTTGAGGGTCCGTGCCTTGGTCGGGGATTCTACAATTAACAAGCCCTTTTTCATAAAATCACTCTCACTTAGTAATTATTCACTGCCTGTCTGGCAGCCGGCAGCCTTCTGCAGGGTTTCAACCGCGGGCGGATCGCACCAAAATGTGTATCTGCAACGGATTATGCCTTGAAACCCAAAAAAAGGCTGCCGGCTGCTATGAAGTGGTCGCACTAAACGTTTATCTCTCACTTAAGTTGATATATTTGGCCTGGGAAGGCCTGGATCAGGTCTTTTAGCTCCATTTGGAGTAAAAGTCCACTGACTTGGGCAACAGGCTGCCCGCACAAATGAGCGATATCGTCTATATGTTGCGGATAGGGCCCAAGTTTGTCAAAGACTTTTTGTTCTTCGGGTGAAAGCTCGGGGTGCTCTCCGGGAACGCCTGGCGAAATGTCTTTATTGGGCCCCTGTTTTTCCGAACCAAGCTCTTCTGTTATGTCTGTAAAGTTCTCTACCAACCGTGCTCCCTGCTTGATAAGCCAGTGCGTGCCGCTGCTCCTGTAGGAGTAAATGCTCCCCGGAACCGCCATTACCTCCCTGCCCTGATCCAGGGCGCAGGAAGCAGTGATCAGGGAACCGCTTTTCATGCTTGCTTCTATTATCACGACTCCCAGGGAGAGGCCGCTGATGATCCTGTTGCGGATTGGAAAATTTTTTGCTTCCGGAGATGAACCGGGCGGTAATTCAGTAATCACCGCCCCATTATCTGCTATGCGATTGACAAGTCCTGCATTTTGCCTGGGATAAACCACGTCTATGCCGCATCCCTTTACGGCTATTGTGGTTCCACCCGACCTGAGGGCCGCCTCGTGAGAAGCAGTATCTATTCCAAGGGCCAGGCCGGAGACCACTGTATAACCGTGTTGCACAAGTTCAGATGACAGCATTCGGGCTACATCCAATCCATAGGAGCTGGGGTATCGTGAACCGACAACAGCAACCGCCCTATTTTTCAGGGAAGAGGGATCGCCGATACCATGAAGCAGTGCCGGCGGGTTTTGTATCTCATTCAAAAGCGATGGATAGTCCTTACTCAAGAAGGTCATGGTCCATGCCCCTATCCTTTCAAGGACATCGATACTATGTTCAATGGTTTTTTCGTCAGGGCCTCTTGCCAGGGCATCTCGAACATGGGCAGGAAATTGCGCTATATCTGAAAAATCGGCAGGTCCGGCCTCCCATACCGCCCTGGCCGAGCCGAAGTGTTCCACAAGCCGTCTCAGGGTCATACTCCCCACACCAGGCACTAACTGCAGCCCCATCCATGCCTTTAGCTCTTCATGGTCCATAGGAGTCCCCACAATCCTGACTAACGGTCAAATTTTCTATCAAGACCCATATTAATTCTTTCGCTCTTTTTCTCATCGATCATGAGTCAATCAATCTTAATTAGATATCCATGGCGATGGTAAATATCCGGTGAACCCGTTATATCCTGCCTTGGAGCGGTTACCTTTTTCCGGGTTTCAAAGCTCACTCATTGCAGACCGGAGAGGCAGTGCAATCCGGCCCGCGATCGAAACCCTGCAAAAGGCAAACCGCTCCTGCGGCAGGGTACGGATGGCAACCGTTTACTGGGAGGGGATATTTCTTTGAACGGTTTAACGGAAGCCCCCGTAGTTTTCCCTGCTTTTGCTGTGGGGGAAACCGCATCGCCTTAAGCGCAGCGTAAGGCGAATGCGGAGGGGGCAAGACTCCCCCGTGTCAAAAGCCTTAGAAAACAAGGGGCTGAAGTGTGAAGTGAAAAGAAATATCCCCTTCCAGTGAACGGTTACGTGGGACCACGGGTTTATAAGAATATTTACTGGCGATGAGATCATTATTGAATTCTAAGGGATGTGTGTTATAGAAAAAACCTTACCTCATTTCTTTTCTCAGGGCAGAGCGTGGTTTCTGATGATTAATGAAATTAAGATATTTATGGATTTTCTCAAGGTTGAAAGAAATGCTTCTCCGAACACGATAGCAGCATACCGAAGAGATATTGAAGAGTTCGGCAGGTATATAGGCTCTGGGAGAAATACAACATCCATCACTGCAAAAGAGATAAGGACATGGCTTGCCTCAATGCAGAAAAAGGGGGCAAGCAGAAATACCGTGGCCCGTAAGCTGGCTTCTATTAGAAGCTTTTTCCGGTTCCTGCTCAGGCAGGAAATAGTTGAAAGGAGTCCTGCTGATGGTATAAGGGCGCCTCAAACAAAAAAAATCCTGCCGGCTTATCTCTCTGTGGATGAGGCCGTTTCCATGGTAGAAACCGGCAGGAGACATGGATTCCAGGACTTCAGGAACCGGGCCGTCCTTGAGCTGCTGTACAGTTCGGGATTAAGGGTCAGCGAGCTTTCAGGCCTGGATGTCGCAAGTGTTTCCCTCTCACCTGAGATGGTGCGTGTAAAGGGCAAGGGCAATAAAGAACGGGTAATTCCTTTTGGCAGCAAGGCGGCAGAGGCATTGAAGGCCTATTTGCCTTTCAGGGATGCCTTGCTGGAAAGGCTGCATCGCGGAGACGAAAAGGCGTTTTTCATTAATCGAACCGGCACCAGATTGAGTCCGCGGAGTATAGAACGACTGGTTGCAAGGAGAAGGTCAGAGATCGGGCTGAACTCGCCTGCCACCCCTCATACTTTCCGTCACTCCATGGCGACCCATTTGCTTGAATCAGGTGCGGACCTCAGACCGATTCAGGAAATGCTGGGTCATGTGAGCCTTGCGACTACGCAGCTTTATACGCATCTTGACCTGAGTCATCTGGCCGAGGTATATGGCAGTGCCCATCCCAGGGCAAAAAAGGAAAAGCTGAAGTCAAGCTGAATAGTACGAAGAAAAAATCCCAAAAAATCAAGGATGTGGAGTAAAACGTGTATAACAATAAAATGAAGGGCCGGGCAAAGGACAGTATCTATAGTACTACCGTCCTGGCTATCCGTCACAATGGCGAGACGGTGCTTGCGGGTGACGGGCAGGTGACAATGGGGAATACGATTATCAAGCACAATGCCAGAAAGGTAAGGAAACTTTACGATGGAAAGGTCCTTACCGGCTTTTCAGGTGCAACTGCCGATGCCTTTACCCTGTTCGAAAAACTTGAGCAGAAGCTTGAGCAATACAAGGGTAATTTGGTGCGTGCAGCGGTTGAGCTTGCCAAGGAATGGCGCACGGACAAGATTTTAAGGAGGCTTGAGGCCCTGTTGGTTGCGGTTGATGAGAAAAATTCTTTCCTCATCTCAGGCTCTGGCGACGTGATAGAACCTGATGACGAAATATTGGCCATAGGTTCCGGAGGGCCTTATGCCCTTTCTGCAGCAAAGGCCCTTGTGGCTCACAGTAATCTTTCAGCCAGGGAGATAGCCGAGGCCTCCCTGAACATCGCGGCCTCTGTTTGTATTTACACTAATAAAAATATAATAATTGAGAGCTTGAAAACCCAGGAGGAATAAGAGACCCAGTGGAAATAGCGGAAATCAGACCTTTAACCCCAAGAGAGATAGAAACCGAGCTGGACAAGTACATTATCGGCCAGGCACAGGCCAAGCGTTCAGTGGCCATAGCGCTCAGGAATCGATGGAGGAGGCAGCAGGTCCCTGAGCCGCTCAGGGATGAAATCGCCCCGAAGAACATCATTATGATCGGGCCCACAGGAGTGGGTAAGACCGAGATTGCAAGACGCCTTGCCAGACTGGCAAAATCTCCTTTTCTCAAAATCGAGGCGAGTAAGTTCACTGAAGTCGGATATGTGGGCCGTGACGTCGAGTCCATGATCAGGGATCTCACCCACCTTGCGGTGGACATGGTAAAATCCGAGGAGAAGGAAAAGGTGGTGGCAAAGGCCAAAGACCTGGCGGAAGAACAGCTCCTGAACCTCTTGTTGCCGAGTGTCAAGAAAGAACAGGATACGGGAGAGACCTCGACCAGAAAGCGCTTCCGCCAGATGCTGAGAGAGGGAAAGCTGGACGATCGCTTCGTGGAGCTGGAGGTTACCCAGAGGCCCTCTTCACCAATGATAGAAATATTTGCCGCTGCGGGCATGGAAGAGATGCAGAGCAGCATCCAGGAAATGCTGTCCAGCATGTTGCCTGATAAACGGAAGCGTCGTCACGTAAAAGTCTCTGAAGCGAAAAAGATTCTTGAACAAGAGGCCTCGGGGAAATTAATAGACATGGACAAGGTGGTGAAAAAGGCCATCGCCCGTGTCGAGCAGTCAGGGATCATCTTCCTTGACGAGATTGATAAAATTGCTGCCAAAGGAGGCGGGGGCGTCGGCCCGGACGTTTCAAGAGAGGGAGTACAGCGGGATCTGCTGCCCATAGTGGAAGGCACTTCTGTCCATACCAAGTACGGTATCGTAGTGACCGACCACATACTATTCATTGCAAGCGGTGCCTTCCACGTCTCAAAACCCTCTGATTTAGTGCCTGAGCTCCAGGGAAGATTTCCGATCAGGGTTGAGCTGGATCCGTTAACCCAGAAAGACTTTGTAAGGATACTTACAGAACCGGAAAATGCGCTTGTCACTCAATATAAGGCATTGCTCGCCACAGAAAACATAGATCTGGTGTTTGAGCCGGAGGCGATCGAAGAGATAGCCAGGATTTCCTTTGAAGTAAATGAGCGTATGGAGAATATAGGGGCAAGAAGACTCCATACCGTAATGGAAAAACTGGTTGAAGAGGTCTCTTTCGAGGCCCCGGATGTTGCCCCCCGGCAGATTATGATCACGGCAAAATATGTACAGGAGAGATTGAAGCACATAGTCAAGGACGAGGATTTGAGCAGGTTCATCCTGTGATCCTTTTGAACAGCGACCAGATAATTTATGGACAATTTATCACGGGCACGGATTCTTATTGAGGCCCTTCCCTATATCAGACAGTTTGCCGACAAGACCATTGTCATAAAGTATGGTGGCCACGCCATGGCGGAACAATCCCTCAAGGAGAAGTTCGCGCTGGACATCATCCTGATGAAATACGTGGGCATCAATACGGTCATTGTCCATGGAGGCGGGCCCCAGATAAGCCAAATAATGGAGAGGATGGGTATCCGGCCCATGTTTGTCGAAGGCCAGCGGGTCACTGATGATGAGACCATGAGCGTAGTGGAGATGGTGCTGGTCGGTACTGTCAACAAGGAGATAGTGGGCCTTATCAATCGCCATGGAGGACGGGCGGTGGGTCTGTCCGGCAGGGATGGCGATCTCATACAGGCTGATCCCATGAAGATTTACAAATACACCGGTGATGAACGTCCGCCTGAAATCATAGATATTGGAAAAGTGGGAAAGGTGTCAGTTGTCAATGAAGGGGTGCTTAAGGCCCTTGAGGGCTCAGGTTTTATACCGGTTATAGCCCCGGTCGGCGTCGGACCTGAGGGACAGGCATACAACATAAACGCCGACCTTGTTGCCGGGGCCGTAGCAGGAGAACTGAAAGCTGAAAAGCTCATACTCCTGACAGATGTCTCGGGGGTCATGAATTCGAAGGATGAACTGATTCCATCCATGACAGCGGATAGTGTAAGAAAGGCCCTGGAAGATGGCACTGTAACCGGCGGAATGATCCCGAAACTAAAGGCGTGTCTGAGGGCCGTCAGCAACGGGGTCAATAAGGCCCACATAATCGACGGAAGGAAGGAGCACGCCATTTTGCTGGAACTGTTCACAGATGCCGGGGTTGGAACGGAGATTGTCCGGTGACAATTCAATCACTCAGCTCCTGTGTTGCAGATACCTACAGCCGTTTTCCCGTAACTCTGGTGAGGGGAAAGGGCTGCAGGGTCTGGGATGACAGGGGAAAAGAATATCTGGACTTTGCTGCAGGGATTGCCGTCTGCAGCCTGGGGCATTGCCATCCCGGAGTCACGGAGGCAATAGCCCGCCAGGCCGGGACACTGGTCCATATCTCAAATCTATACTGGACCTTGCCCCAACTGGAAGTGGCGCATCTGCTTACGGAAAACTCTTTTGCCGACAGGGTATTTTTCTGTAACTCAGGAGCGGAATCCGTAGAGGGAGCCCTTAAGCTGGCCCGCCGTTACGGCCACGAAATTCGCGGTCCTGACTGTTATGAGGTGATCTGTCTGGAGGGATCATTTCACGGCCGCACCCTGGCAACAGTGGCCGCCACGGGACAACCTGCATTCCAGCAGGGATTTGAGCCCATGCCATCAGGCTTCATCCATGTCCCGCCCGACAGCATCACCGCCCTCAAGCTGGCTGCAGGTCAGAGGACCGCTGCGGTCCTGATCGAACCCGTCCAGGGAGAGGGAGGGGTGCGGCCGGTCAGTGATGAGTTTCTCCTTGCAGCCAGGGAGATCTGTGATCGCCTGGGCGCCCTGCTCATGTTTGACGAGGTCCAGGTGGGGATGGGAAGGACCGGGACACTCTTTGCCTATGAACAGACCCCGGTAGTCCCCGACGTGATCTGCCTTGCAAAGGCCCTTGGAAACGGGTTTCCCATAGGGGCTATGCTCGCGAAAGAGGAAGTGATATCATGCCTGCGGCCCGGGAGCCACGCATCCACCTTTGGTGGAAACCCAGTGGCCTGTGCTGCGGCAAAGGTGGTTATCGAAACCCTGACATCACCCGGTTTTCTTGACAGGGTGAAGGAGACGGGCACATACCTGAAAAAAGGTCTCGAATCCCTGGCGGGCAGGCATCCGAAAGCAATTCTTGAGGTGCGCGGCAGGGGACTTATCCAGGCCATTGAATTCAGGAAACCCGTGCCTGAATTGGCCAACAGGCTCATGGAAGAGGGGTTTTTGGTGCTGCTGGGCCAGGAAAAGATACTCCGCCTGGTACCGCCCTTGATTGTTACCAAAGCGGAAATCGATGCTGTGCTGGATGCACTTGAGAACAATATATGATGATTTCGCTGAAAACACCCTATCTGCTGCGTTGCTTCGATTTTCTCGTCACTGCGACGTATGCAAAATACGCCTCGTTCCTCGGAAATCTCGCGCCTTGCATCTGGGGCATTTTGAGCGAAATCACTAAGCCCGTATGGGATTCATGAAATGGATTAACCCATGACTAAATCACCAAATCCCAGACACTATCTGACTGTCTCTGATTTATCTTCTGACGAAATCCTCTTTCTTATCAACCGCGCCTTGAAGCTTAAGAATCGCTATAAGTCCGGTCTCCCATACAGACCTGCCACAGGCAAAATCCTCGGGTTGCTTTTTGAAAAACCGTCTACAAGGACCCGGGTCTCCTTTGAAGCCGCAATGTTACAACTGGGCGGCAACGCGACATTCCTGTCTTCAAGGGACCTGCAGCTGAGGAGAGGGGAGCCCCTTAGGGATACGGCCAGGGTGCTGTCCCGGTATCTGGACTGTCTCGTGGTACGAACGTTTGGCCATGATGTAGTTGATGAGCTTGCCAGGTGGTCAGGCATACCTGTTATCAATGGACTTACTGATCAGCATCATCCATGTCAGGTCCTCTCTGACATCATGACCGTGATGGAATACAAGGATGAAGACATGGGGTCCCTGAAGGTCGCTTGGGTGGGTGATGGAAACAATGTGGCCCACTCATGGATCCAGGCTGCAGGCCGGCTCGGGTTTGCCCTTGTCCTGGCCTGCCCGGAGGGGTACGGGCCTGATAAAGAAATCTTGAGCAAGGCCCGGGCCGGGTCCACGGCACCCATCACACTTACGACTGATCCGGAAGAGGCGGCAGAAGGTGCTGATGTCATAAACGCGGACGTGTGGGCCAGTATGGGCCAGGAAGAAGAGGCATCGAAACGCCGCAAGATATTTGCCCCCTATCAGATCGACAGGGCACTTCTTGCCAGGGCCAAAACAGATGCCATTGTCCTCCACTGCCTCCCGGCCCATCGAGAAGAGGAAATAAGCGAAGAGGTGCTGGAAGGGCGGCATTCAGTAGTGTGGGATCAGGCGGAAAACAAGATGCATCTTCACAAGGCCGTGCTGGAATGGGCAATGGGATTGCAGGACTTTCGGGTATAATGGAAATATGGACGAAAAATTTATCCCTTTATACGACGTAATCATTCTTGGAACAGGACCTGCCGGGCTGCAGGCCGCAATTCATGCGGCAAGGAAAAAGACCAGGGTGCTGGTGCTGGGCCGTCCGGAATCCAGCAGCCTGTACAAGGCCCATATCGAGAACTACTGCTGTGTGCCCGGAGTAAAGACAGGTGAGGAACTCCTGTCAGCAGGTATGCAGCAGGCAGAGTATTTTGGGGCAGAGTTCCTGCAAGAAGACGCTGTAGCCACTGCTTCCCTCCGGGGTAACGCATACCAGGTAACCACTGAAAGCGGAAAGACATACTCTGCCTATGCCCTGATAATTTCAACCGGTGTAGCACGTCGAGGCCTTGGACTCAAAGGAGAAAAAGACATGGTGGGCAGGGGAATAAGCTACTGTGTTGACTGCGACGCAAATTTTTACAGGGATGCAGTAGTAGCGGTAGCAGGAGACGGGAGCGCTGCTGCCCATGGTGCGCTCACTCTGAGTAAGATAGCCAGGAAGGTAACACTCATAACTGAGGATCTGAAGGTGAGCCCTGCGCTCAGGGCGGAACTTGAAAAAGGAAATGTGATAATGGCTGCCGGATGCAAAATAAAGGAACTCAGAGGCACCGACAAGCTGGATGCCGTTGTGCTCAGCGACGGCACCGAACTTTCTCTTGACGGACTCTTTATTGAAAAAGGCGCCAAAGGGGCCGTGGAACTCACCTCCTTTCTGGGAGTAAGTCTGGACCCGGAAAAATTCACTTATATCGTCACTGACGAAAAACAGGCCACCAACATAGCAGGCATCTATGCAGCAGGGGATATATGCGGACCCCCCTTTCAGATGGCAAAGGCCGTTGGAGAAGGTTGTATCGCCGGTCTTTCTGCAGGCAGCTTTGCACTCAAAAGGAGAAGAAAGGAGACCGGGGCCGGATGATATTAAAGGTCTACACTGTCGGCCCCCTGGATGTCCAGGCCTATATAATAGGATGCCCTGATACGGGCGAGGCCATGATCATTGATCCTGCAGGAAGTGAAGAAAAGCTGGCAAAAGAAATCACCGGTTCAGACCTTACCCTGCGCTATATAATCAATACCCATGGCCATCCGGACCACACATGCGGAAATCAGAGGATGAAGGCCCTTACCGGTGCACCTGTATTAATGCACAAGGCCGACGACCTCATGTTCAGAAATCCCGAGACAGCCGAAATGTTCAGGGCCTGGGGCTTTGAGCCGGCCCCTCCGGCAGATGAATATATCGCCCATGGAGATGTGATCAAGATCGGCAATCTCAGATTTGAAGTAATCCACACCCCGGGACATTCGCCCGGCTCGGTATGTCTTTACGGGCACGGCCATGTAATTACCGGAGACACTCTGTTTGTCGGTGCTGTCGGCCGTACGGATCTGCCGGGAGGCTCCCTTGAGACCCTGATCAAGTCCCTCAAAATCCACATCTTTCCTCTTCCGGATTCCACCATAGTACTTCCGGGGCACGATTACGGTGACCGCCCCACATCCACTATTGGGCAAGAAAAAAGGACAAATCCCTATCTTACAGAATTTTGAATCAGGAACGAAAAAGGAGAAATGAGAATTAGAGTTCCTGATTCTAAATTCCGGATTCCCAATTGCTTCCCGGGTCTCCCTATCTGCAGTGTGTGGGATGATCTGGTCTCTGCCGTGAGGGAGAACCAGGTAATAATTGTCAGCGGGGAGACAGGTTCGGGGAAGTCCACTCAACTGCCCAAAATATGCCTTGCAGCAGGAAGGGGTGCATATAGGAAGATTGCCTGCACACAACCCAGGAGGGTGGCGGCTGTCACTGTGGCGGCCAGGGTTGCCGAAGAGCTTGGTCTTCATGGATCCAGGCTCGTTGGTTACAAAATACGCTTCAGAGACAGTACCGGGCCTGAAACCAGGATCAAATTCGTAACGGATGGCATGCTCCTGGCTGAAGCGCAGCAAGATCCCAGGTTAAGGGAATATGATACCATAATTGTAGATGAGGCCCATGAGAGGAGTCTCAATATAGACTTCCTCCTGGGTATACTCAGGAGACTCCTCCCTGCCAGGCCTGAGTTGAAGGTCATTATCACATCCGCCACCATGGACACGGCACATTTCCGCCAGGCATTCGGCAAGGTGCCTGTGATAGAGATTGCAGGTCGCGGTTACCCCGTGGAGATACGCTACAAACCTACAGAACAAGATGAAGAATCTGATATAACTACTGTTGAAAAGGTTATTTTTGCAACAGAGGAGATCAGGGGGAAAGATCCCTTTGGCGACATACTTGTCTTTCTTCCCACCGAGAGAGAGATACTGGAGGCCGTCAAGATCTTAAGGGCCGGATGTAAGGATGAGGCCCTGGTACTTCCCATGTACGGCAGGCTGGCCGCTTCGGACCAGAAGCGCATATTCAGGCCGGCCCCTGTTCAGAAGATCATAGTTGCTACAAACATAGCCGAGACTTCCATTACAGTCCCTGGAATCAAGTATGTCATTGATTCGGGCCTGGCCCGAATTGCCCGTTATAGCGTCAGGTCCCGCACAAAGGCGCTTCCAATCACCCCTATATCAAGAGCCAGTGCGGACCAAAGGGCAGGACGCGCCGGGAGGGTTCAGGCCGGAGTCTGTGTCCGGCTCTACAGCGAAGAGGACTACCTGGATCGCCCCCAGTACACCCTGCCTGAAATCCGCAGATCAAATCTGGCCGAGGTCATACTGCGTCTCTATGCAATGAATCTCGGGCCTGTTGAAGGCTTCCCGTTTGTGGACGCCCCGTCTCCCCAGGCCGTAAAAGAGGGATTTACCACCCTGAGAGAATTGGGGGCGCTGGATGCGGCAGGCAGGCTGACCAGGACAGGGCGAATTATGGCCGGGCTGCCTCTGGATCCGCGAATTTCGAGGATGATCTTGCAGGCCAGGCATGAGGGCGCACTGAAAGAGGTGGTTATTATTGCGTCGGCCATGAGCATCCAGGATCCCAGAGAACGCCCGGCGGAAAAAGAAAGCCAGGCGGATCAGGCCCATAACTCCTTTAAGGATCCATCTTCTGATTTGCTGACATTTATCAAGATATGGAACGCCTACCACAGAGAGTTGAAGGCCGGCCGCAGCAGGAACCGGATGAGAAAATACTGCAGGGAGAACTTCCTTTCCTATAACAGGATGCAGGAATGGAAGGACATCCATGATCAGATAATGGATATCATCCAAGAGTCTAAAGATTTTCCTCTGGCAATCAAGACATCCGATCACCCGATCAACAGGTCCATCCATTGTTCTGTCCTCTCGGGCTTTTTAGGACAAATCGCCCTTAAGCAGGAGGGATCCCGTTACATAGCGGCCCGTGGCAGAGAGATTTTCCTCTTTCCGGGCTCTTCACTCTATAAAAAATGTCCTAAATGGATAGTGGCAACAGAGCTCGTACGGACATCCAGGCTTTTTGCCAGGACAGCGGCTGCCATTGAGCCCGAATGGATAGAGAAGCTGGCCGGTGATCTCTGCAGGCACACCTACTCCGGACCGCATTGGGAAAAACGCCGTGGAGAGGTGATGGCATGGGAAAGGGTCACGCTTTTCGGCCTCCCCATAGTGGAAAGACGAATAGTCAGATACGGAGGAGTCGATCCGGCCGAATCCAGGGAGATCTTTATACGGCAGGCCCTGGTCCCAGGTGAGCTAAAAAAGAAATATCCCTTTCTCGTTCACAATATGGAACTGATATCAGAGGCTCAGGACCTGGAGGACAGGACCAGGCGGAGGGATATCATGGTGGATGAGGAGACCCTCTATTCCCTTTATGACAGTAGATTAAGAGAGCTTGAAAAAATGCTGTTCAAAGACAGACCCCAAAGGGAAAGAGGCACCAGGGGGCCTGAAGTGATATGTAATGAGCGTTCTCTTGCCAGGGCCCTGCGTATTTCCGGCAGCGATGCTCCTCTATGCCTTGCAAGAGAAGATCTGCTCAGGTCAATCCCCGATACCGACGTGCTCGTCCAGTTTCCAGGGCATATAGAGGTCTCAGGACACAGGCTTTCTCTGAGTTATCGTTTTTGTCCGGGTGATGAGACGGATGGAGTCACCGTAAAGATCCCTTCGGGCATACTCGCTACTTTATCGCCTGAGCCCTTTGAGTGGCTGGTTCCTGGTCTGCTGCAGGAAAAGATCACCTATCTCCTGAAATCATTGCCCAGGCAAATTCGCAAAAACCTGGTACCAATATCCAGGGTCGCTGAAAATATGGGAAAAGGACTCAAGAAAACAGAAAAGGGCCTGCTCCGCTCATTACAGGAAGAACTATTCAGGCAATACGGCATACGTGTAGAAAGGAAAATGTGGCCAAGTCCTGAGGACATCCCCCCTCACCTCTTGATGAGATTCGATGTATTAGACCAAAATGGGAAAGTCATTGATTCAGGCTGTGACCTCAACCGCTTACAGGAGACCTGGAAAAGGACCGCTTCCATCTTTAATCAAAATGACCCCGAATGGTTAAAGATCAAGGCCAGGTGGGAAGTATCCGGGCTTAATCTGAAAGATCTTCCGGATATCCCGAGTTCAGTCACGGGCTCTTCAGGAGACAGGAAGAGCCCCGTACAGGCTTTTCCAGGACTTGTTGCAGAAGATAACAGCGTATGTATAAGGCTTTTTCTCAATCAGGATGAGGCCGTTTCAGAAACCCGGCAAGGGGCAAGCAGGCTCCTCGCCGACTACCTGGGTAAAGAGCTTGGATATCTCAAGAGAAACTGCACACCATGCGGCTTATCACAAGAGGTCTATATGTCCTTTGGAGGCAAACGGAAATTAGGTCAATCCATATATGCCTTTCTCTGCAGAGAGCTGCTGGGAACATGGAAACAGATCCCGAGCAGATCCGATCTGCTGAATAGGGCCAGGGAATTAGAGGGAAAGGTCTTTCAGCAGGCCGGCCCGATCATACAGTTGCTGAAAGAAGTGTTTGAGGCCCACATCACCGCGAAACAAGAGATAAGGCGTCTTCAAAATACAGCAATAAATAGAAAGAGCTGCTCCCAGATCCTTAAAGACCTGGAGGCAGAGTTAATAAGGCTCACTCCGCCGCACTTTCCTGAAAATGCAAGGCTGGACCGGCTTTCTGACCTGCCGCGATACCTGAATGCCCTGGCTGTCAGGACCCAGAGGGCATACGTTGACCCCATGAAAGACAGGAAAAAGGCATCCAGATTAGAGCCGTTCCTGCTTTGCCTCAATGAGGCCAAAAACCCTCTTGATGCAAAGAGAACAAAAGAACTCACAGAAGAAATAGAGCAATTTGAGACTCTCATTGATGAATACAGGGTGTCTGTATTTGCCCCTGAACTCGGCACGGCGATATCCGTCTCCCCGAAACGTCTCTCTGATGCCTGGGAGAGACTGAGGACCCTTTTGTGAAAAAATGCACAGGCTGTCAGGCTGAATCAAGAGAAACACGGTACATCCCTTTCCTTGGCACAGCTTGCTTTCCTGGATCATAATCGCGTCATTTGGGAGAGGCGTGGAAAGAATCTCGAGAAACTCAAGATAATCACCTGCTCGTTCATTACTGTATATTGACCTGAAATCCACTCCACTCATGGCTCGCTGTAGCGATTTTATCGGGTAGTCCCCGCTCGTCGAAGCGTCCGTATGCCTGGGAGTCATCCCACAGGACCAGGGTCCCATGCTCCGTGTCTACACGAAAACGGCCTCCACCGATCACGATCAACTCGGGCTCATACACCTCGAGCGTCTCTTTTGAGTCTGTCCCGCAAATATTAGTTGCAAAATGAGGCCGAATTCGGTAAAATATTATATAATTTCAACATGATAATTGCTTTTTGAGGGCCTCATGAACTACAATTTCAGAAGCTATAA
>PQXD01000006.1:97618-105854 GCA_003194485.1 Deltaproteobacteria bacterium | reverse complement strand
GGGGTGGAATAAGGCTCTTATGACAATGAATCTCAATAATCAGCATTTCCAGAAAGTCCAGAGGGGCATAAGGCCAAAATTTGGCCGAATCGAAATCTTCGGCTGATATGATTTACGGGACACGCTCTTTTGTGACCCAGCAGTGGGGGATCGCATGATCCTCAAGAAAGTGGGCAAGGATCTGGTTGTGGTAACCGTGGAGCTCAAAGTGGGCAAAGATCAAATATTCCCGACCATGCCAAGTGAGCTGCAGGAACTTGCCCTTAATTTCCAGGAGATCCTGTTCCTGACCTGGAGCTGAATAGAAAAGGATTACAGTGGGAATCACCTTCTGTGTCCTTCAAGGCAGGACAACTTTTCCATCTGTTTCTACCATCTATTTATATTATATAATGCCTGCACTTTTCGATATCAAGCATTCTTGTTAAGGGCAACCAACCACTGCCTGATGCTGTGCCATAGCCTGCATTACGTGACAGCCTCCTTAGAGATCATCGAAGCTCTTGAAAAGCGAAGGAGCCAATAGACCATTGTCACGTCAACCTTGAAATGTCGTAATATGGTGTGATATAATTCTTTATAGTCAACCAGGGAGGCTTGAGTATGAAGAAATTCACAGTGACATTGACCAAGGATGAACGGGATGAGTTGGAAAGGATAGCTTCCAAAGGTAAGCATAAGTCACAAAAGGTTATCAACGCCTTGATTTTGCTTGGCTGTGATGAAGGAAGGCACCAAGAAAAGCGATCAACCAATGAAGAAATATCCAGAGTGCTAAAAACAAGCATGAGGAAAATTGACCGCGTCAAAAAGCGTTTTGTTGTAGATGGGCTTGACATAGCCCTTAATGGCAAAAAAGGAAGTCGTGTATATACCAAAAAGGCGGATGGTGATTTTGAAGCTCATCTGGTCGCCTTGAGCTGCGGTGAGCCGCCGGAAGGTTTCTCCAGGTGGACCTTGCGGTTACTGGCTGATAAAGTGGTTGAACTTGATTACATCGACAGCATATCCCATGAAACGGTCCGCCGCATTTTAAAAAAAATGAACTTAAGCCTTGGCAACGCAAAGGCCGGGTAATACCGCCGGAACAAAATGGCAACTTTGTTGCGAACATGGAAATGGTGCTGGATATCTATAAGCGTCCTTTCGACCCACAACATCCTGCTGTATGCATGGATGAGTCCCCAAAACAGTTGATTGGGAAAACGAAACTCCGGTACCGGCATCTCCAGGACAGCCGGAACTGTTCAAAGAAATATCCCCTTTCCGTGAACGGTTGCCATCCGCGCCCTGCCGCAGGAGCGGCTTGCCTTTTGCAGGGTTTCGATCGCGGGCCGGATTGCACTGCCTCTCCGGTCTGCGATGAGTGAGCTTTGAAACCCGGAAAAAGGTAACCGCTTCAAGGCAGGATATAACGGGTTCATAAGAATACTTACATATGAAGGGTGCCAAATCGGCATATTTATGCCGTAGAGTTTTGAGGCTAAATAGTTTTTGACATTTTTCTGCCTATCTGCTACTAATTTAAAAAAACCAGGTAATCACCTGTAAGGGCCTTGTATGGGATCTGGGTAATCGGCAGCTGGATGGATGACAAAAAGGTGAAGAAGGGATGAGGCCACATAAGATCGCACTGCACGGCCAAATCGAGCCGGACCTGTTTCCAGAGTTTGTCGTGGTAAGCGAGCACATGTATTCGGTGATCAGAACCGTGCAAAAGATTGCCCGGTTTGACGCCAATGTTTTGATTTCCGGTGAGTCCGGAACCGGCAAGGAGCTTGTGGCACGTATTATTCATCAAAAAAGCAGCCGGAGGAATAGACCTTTTGTGCCGGTAAACTGCGGTATTCTTTCAGGAGGTTTGTTTGAAAGTAAGCTCTTCGGCCATGAAAAGGGGGCCTTCACAGGTGCTGTTAGGCAAACCAGGGGGAGATTTGAACAGGCCCACAACGGAACCCTCTTTCTAGATGAAGTCTCGGAGATTTCGTTGCCTAATCAGGTGAACTTTCTGCGTGTGCTGGAAGATGGTTGTTTTTGTCGAATCGGAGGAGAGATCCCCATCAGGGTGGATGTCCGTATCATTGCGGCGACCAACAAGGATCTGGCAACTGAAGTCAAGGCGGGGCGCTTTAGAAGGGATCTCTACTATCGCCTAAAAGTGATCCCTATCAACCTTCTTCCCTTAAGGAAACGGAAGGTAGCGATTCCTCATCTGGTGAATAATTTCCTGGAAAGATTTGCCAAGCTATATAAAAAACCCAAGGCATCTGTTTCTCCCGATGCCATGGAATGCTTGATGTCTTTCGATTGGCCGGGAAATATCAGACACCTTAAAAATGTAGTGGAAAGAATGTTTCTGATGGCCCAGGGACCGCTAATCACTGTTAATGATTTTCCAGAGGATATTATGGACGTAGTCGCCTTTGACTCCGGAGAGGAGGGCTCCGGGCAAGAAACTCATGATCCAATAGCGTCATCTTTCGATTTTGCAGCCCATGGCCCTGTTGAACCATTACGAAAGGCGCGCCAAAGGCTGGAAAAAACCATCATTATGAGGGCATTAGAGATGACGAGCGGACAGAGGGCCAGGGCGGCTGAACTTCTTGAGATTAAACCCCGCACACTTCGCCAAAAGATGAGCGACTACAGCATTAAATTCCGGAAGACTGGAAAAGGAGGCCGGGCAAAATTATAAGTCCGGCAAATAGGAGCAATTTTTGATCAAAAGGCCAGAGATAAAACCCAAGCTTTTGCTGGTTGATGATGAAGAAATGTTCTTGGAATTTCTCTCCAGGCGCCTGATAAACTACCAGTACGATGTGACAACTTGCTTGAGCGGTGAAAAAGCCCTTGAAATGACCAGGGATTACGATTTTGATGTGGTCATACTGGATGTACTTATGCCTGGTATGGATGGGATCGAGACCCTGCGGGAAATCAAGAAGATAAAACCGCTTATCGAGGTAATCATGCTAACCGGCCATGCGTCCAGGGAATCAGGCATAGAAGGAATAAAGCTCGGCGCCCATGATTATCTGAGCAAACCCTGTAATACTGAAGACCTGATCGCAAAAATCAACGATGCCTATGACAGAAAGATCAAACACTAAAAACGCATCGGCACAATAAACGAGCGTTTATAAAAATACGATATTATAACTATACCTGCATTATGCCCTCTCAGCCTTGTGAGGCCGGCAGATATTAATCTTGGGTTGGCAATTTTCTTGACATTATCCTGAGAAAATAATAAAGGTCTTCGAATAGATATATGTTTTGGCATGAATGTATTTAGGGACTTGCAACTTATTTTAAGGAGCGATCTATGAATGAGCAATCAACCAATCGAATTATTCGAGTTCTGCTGGTGGACGATGAAGCGACTTTGCTCGAATACCTGTCCAAGCGTCTTCTCAGGCAGGGCTATGCGGTGAAGGTTTCTTTTTCCGGAGAGGAAGCTATAGAGGCGGCAAAACAAGAGCATTTTGATGTAGCGGTTGTCGATTTAAAAATGCCCGGGATAGACGGAGTGGAGACGCAAAGGAGGCTTAGAGAGATCCAGCCATTCCTGCAATGCATCGTATTGACCGGCCATGGCTCCATAGAGAGCGCTTTGGAAAGTGGTCACGAGGAAGCCTTTCAGTATCTGCTCAAGCCTGTTGACTACGACAACCTTGTGACCGTCATTAAAGAAGCGTACGAGAAGAAAGTCAAGTTACAGGAAGAGAAATTCCAGGAACAACTGGATGAGCTTCGCCATCGTGGGATGGGACCACGCGGGATGAAAAAAGCCATTGCTGAGTTGCGGAAAATCTATGGATTCTAATAAGTCGCTGGAGGCTGAACTTAAAAGGGTCAAGCAGGATCTGGCCAGCTATAAAATAGAGCTACATCAAACCAGGGGCTACCTCCAGTGTATCTTGCAAAACTCCCAAGACATGATCTTTGCCACAGAAACAAGCGGAATGCTGGTTTCTTTTAGCAGAGGTGGTGAAAAGTTGTTGGGTTACTCCCCGGCAGAACTAATAGGTACCTACATCAAGGATCTGGCCGAAGACCCTGAATCATTTGAGCGGTTCTTTATCTCTTCCCAGGATGAGGGCCCTACAGTGCAACTCGACATTCCCTTCCGTCACAAGAAAGGAGACACAGTCCTTTGCAATGTTTCTCTGATAAACCTGATGAACAGGGAAGGCCAAAGGGTGGGCACGGTCGGAGTCTGCAGGGACATCACCATGTGGAAGAAGATACAGGAAGACCTGGTGCAGGTAGACAGGTTAGCAGAGATAGGGAGGATAGCATCCGGGGTCGCCCACGAGATCAACAATCCTTTAGCGATTATTGCTGAGGCTTCTGGATGGGCCGGCATGGTAATCAGCGATGCTAAGGGCCTGAATCCAGAGGACCGGAAAGAACTGGAAAAGGCCATCAAGGAGATCAGTCACCAGACCGGGCGATGTCGCAGCATAACTCATGAATTATTGGACTTCGCCCGCGGTTCAGCCCCGGCATTAACCGAATTTGATATCCACGACATCCTCAGGGAAAGCATTAATTTTCTCAGGCCCGAACTCAAACACACGTCCATAGAAGTCGACACCCAGTTTATACCGGGTCCCTTACCCATCAAGTCTGATCCAAAGTTGTTGGAGCAGGTTTTTGTAAACTTCATTACCAACGCCATTCATGCCATCCGTAGTAAGGGGAACGACAAAGGATGCATCCGGATAAAAACCCTTACAACCGACTCAGATGTGGAAATAAGCTTTGAAGACAATGGAGTAGGCATCACAGAGGAAAACCAAAAAAAAATTTTTCAGCTGTTTTTTTCCACCAAGGCCCCGGGGAAAGGGACAGGCCTTGGTCTCCCGATCAGTCAGAATATCATCAAAAAATTGGGCGGGACTATCACCCTTGACAGCAAGCCCGGAGTCGGTACCAACTTTACCGTGCGACTTCCGCTCTCTCAGGTCTGATTCCGCTGAATACCCCATCTGCCGTATTGCTTCAAATTTCCTTTTACCTGCTTTTTTACATTTAGCTTCATGCCTTAACCGTTCCATCTGCAAATCCCATCCATATATCGGCAGTTGGGATTTTTTCTGCACCGGAAAGGGCCTGAAAAGATCTTCAGGCACCTATGCCGGCAGGTGAACAGATACCGTCGTTCCTTTTCCGGCCTCTGACTCGATGGAGATCCTGCCGTCATGTTCGCGAATGATTTTTTGCGCGACCAGAAGGCCGAGGCCTATGCCATGCCCTGCTTTTGTAGTAAAAAATCTTTCAAAGAGATGCGCCTTTATCTCGTCTGTCATCCCGCATCCGTTGTCAGTGACTTCAATAAGTGTGGTCTTGCCGGAGTCGGCCGTCTTTTCTATCCTGGTCGTAACCGTGACTTCCCATTTCTTTGAGGTATCTGCATCATAGATGCATGCGTCAATGGCGTTTGAGACCAGGTGCGCCAGCATCCGATGTATACCGTCCCGCTCAACCAGGGCCTCGGGGAGGTCTGGGGCCAGGGCCTTATTCAGCTTGACCCGGTGAGATCACCGGCATGTCTCTCGAAGCTCCTCACTACCTCGGAGACGATCTCATTGATCCCATACGGCGCTCGTTGAGGTTTCTTCTGTCTCGCATATCTCAATAGATCCAGGACGAGATCCGAGACCCTCTCCAGGTTGCGCTGGAACATGGCCCAGCCCTCCTCTATCAGATCGGGTTTTTCCTTGGCTATGCCTGAGTGGACCATATACATGCCGCCTCCCATACCGGTCGAGATATTCTTTATACAATGGGCCAGGCTGGCTACGGTTTCCCCGATGGAGGCAAGGCGCTCAGCTTTTATCATCTCGTCCTGGGCCTTTTCGAGTTCCTGCTTATACTGTTCCGCTTTCAGCTCCAGGTTTTCGGTATAATCCTGCAGTTGTTCGCTCATAGCCACCTTTTTCTTGGCCCTTTCCAGCGAAACCATGAGGACTTCATCCCGGAGCGGTTTTGCGATGAAATCCGAGGCCCCATACTTGAGTGCATTGATGGCTGTGTCCATATCACCGTGGCCTGTGATCACGATGACTTCCACCTGGCTGTCCATTTCCTTGATCTTTCTCAGCACCTCTATTCCATCCATTCCGGGCATCTTGATGTCGGTCAGGACAAGCTTTGGGTGTTGTTTCTCAAAAATTTCCAGGGCCTTTTCGCCGTTATCGGCGGTCAGCACTTCATACCCTTCACTGGATAGATAGAGATCCAGCATCTTCAGAATGGGCCGTTCGTCGTCAATAACCAACACTTTCGTCATTCTGATGTCTCCTCTTCTTGCTCTTTACGAGCCCATCTTTTCTTTATAGGCCGGAAAACAGACCTTGAATGTCGTACCTACATCCTGGGTCGATTCCACGTCAATACGGCCCTTGAAATCTCTTACGAGACCATAGGTAATGGACAGCCCCAAGCCGGTCCCCTTTCCTGTGGCTTTTGTCGTAAAAAAAGGCTCAAAGATCTTCTTACGGATTTGTTCCGGAATGCCCTTACCCGTGTCAGAGACCTCAGCCACGACCCAATCTCCTTCCGGATAAGTGGTAATTGTGATCTCCTTGGCCTCTTCCGGCCTCCTTTCTTGTATCGCGGCCCTGGCATTGGTCGCCAGGTTAATAAATATCTGCTCCAGCCGGTTCCTGCCGGCCATAATCTTGGGGATGGCCTTGTCCAGCTTCAGATTGACCTTTATGCCCCGCAGCCTGAACTGCTCGCCCATGATAGTAAACACATTTTTGATTGGTTCGTTAATGTCAACAGGATAGACCTTGAACTCGCTCTTTCGGCCAAATTCCCGCAGATGATTAATGATATTCGCGGCCCTTTCCACCTGCTCGCTGATGTTACTGCTCACCATCAACAACTGTTCGTCTGAGATCTTCTGGCCGCGCCGTATCATCTTGGCAACAAAATCGGCCCCCATCCGCATCACATTCAAGGGCTGATTGAGCTCATGAGCCATACCGGTCGCCATTTCACCAAGGGTTGCCATTTTGCCGGCCTGAATCAATTGGGCCTGCCTCTCAAGGCCGAGAGTAATATCCACGGTTCTGACAATCAGGGAAAGACCGGTTGATCCACGTTCTCTTTCAGAGAACTTCCCTACACTGGCATGAAGATCAATGTAGAAATGACTGCCGTCTTTCCTCTTGGCCTGCAGCTTGGGTACAAACACGTAATCACCCTCTTTGGCAAGGCAGCCAAGCTTCTTGCTGAGCCGCTCGGCGTCGTCCGCATCCAACAAATCGAAGAAAGACATCTTTATCAACTCTCCGCGGTCATATTTATACGACTTGGCGGCCGCCCTGTTCAAGTCAAGTATCCTGGCCGAATCCATTTCGACCATGAACAGGGAGTTTGGATCGTAGTTGAACAGAATACGATACTTCTCTTCACTTTTTTTGACCTCCACCTCCGCGCGCTTTCTCTCCTCTATTTCATGCCTCAGTTGATCAACTGCTGCCGTCAGCTCGGCAGTGCGCTCCTTGACACGCAATTCCATCTCATCGTGAGCCCTTCGCAGCGCCTGCTGTTCTTGCTTGCGCGAGGTGATATTTCGTAAGATGTGGATACTGCCTGCCTGGTTCCCGTCCCGATCCAAATAGACGGCTGTGCTTATACTGACGTCAATGACGTTTCCTCCTTTGGTATATCGACGGCTTTCAACAGCAGAGAGACTCTCTCCTGCCAGTACCTTATCAATCATCATTTGGGTCTCGGGCCAGTTCTCATCCGGGACATAGTTCAGTCTCTTGCCCTTAAGCTCCTCTGATATCCACCCGAAAATTCGCGTGAATGCCGAGTTTATATAGGTAACCTTACCCTTTGTATCGTAAACAACAACAGGATCAGGACACGCATCCAGAACAGTGCGATATCTCTCCTCGGTTTCCCTGAGCTCCGCCTCTATCCGCTCCACCTCGGCAACCCTTTGTTCTTCAATCTCGAAAAGATCCCAAAAGAGTCTTGCAGTAATATGGTCCATTAACCGGACGTGGTCCGGCTTGGTTCGGGAGATCTTAACGGCCATTTCGTCAAGACCCGTAAGCTCGATGATCATGTCTAGATCTTTGAGCGGTAGTGTAAAATATCTTGTGTGAATTTTGAATGGGTAGAAAAAAGGCACTTTTCCTTGTAAGAGTTATCATCAACAAAAAATCAAACCGAAAGGAGAAGTGCCATGAACGTAGAAATCAGTGTA
>PQXD01000006.1:90905-94602 GCA_003194485.1 Deltaproteobacteria bacterium | reverse complement strand
GGGGTGGAATAAGGCTCTTATGACAATGAATCTCAATAATCAGCATTTCCAGAAAGTCCAGAGGGGCATAAGGCCAAAATTTGGCCGAATCGAAATCTTCGGCTGATATGATTTACGGGACACGCTCGATAGCGTGATTATAATGGAGTCTAAAGAAAAATGGATTCTAAACCCCAACCTTTCGTTAGTATAGTAACACCGGTATATAATACAGAAAAGTATATTGCAGAGTGTATTGAGAGTGTGTTGTCTCAAACTTATACGAACTGGGAATATATAATTGTTGATAATCAAAGTGTGGACAAGACCAATGAGATAGCTCAATATTATGCAGAAAAGGATAAAAGGATCCGCATTTACAATAATGAAAATTTCTTGAATATGATGCAGAACTGGAATCATGCAATAAGCCAGATTTCCCCAAAAAGTAAATACTTCAAAGTTGTGCATGCAGATGATTGGCTTTTCCCAGAATGTATAGAAAAAATGGTAGAAGTTGCTGAAGAGAACCCGTCTGTCGGTATTGTCGGGTCATATCGGCTTGATGAAAATAAAGTAAATCTGGATGGTCTCCCATATCCAAGTCATGCTTTGCCGGGCCATCAAGTCTGTCGCTTGATATTGCTTCACGGCCTCCATTTATTCGGGTCTCCAACGTCGCTCTTAATTCGGTCCGATCTCGCATTAAATCGTGAAAAATTTTATAATGAGTCGAATATTCAGGCAGATACAGAGGTTTGTTTCGATATATTGCAAAACAATGACTTCGGGTTTGTCCATCAGGTCCTGACCTTTACGCGGAGACATAACGAAACAGTCAGTTATTTTGCAACTGAGCTTGGAACTTGGAGACCGGCAAAGCTATTGATCTTAAAAAAATATGGCCGCATTTATCTTACTGAAGAAGAGTTCGATGAAGTTTATAAAACCGCATTTAACCAATATTATAGATTTTTAGGGTTGCATCTTTTCAGGCTTAGAAAAAAAGAGTTCAGACAACGGAGAAACGAGTTTTACACCTATCATAAAAAAGCCCTTGAAGATCTTGGATATCCGGTATACTGGGGTAAACTTTTCAAGGCATCATTGGTTGTTTTGTATAATCACATTCTAAGTCAGTTAAGAATTGGCTAAGAAAAGTGTTTTCAAATTTCATAATTATATGAAAATATTATATATTGCATATCGCATTAATGCACCTGACGGTTCAGCAATTCATTGCAGAGAATTCCTGCGAAATATTCGTCAATTAGGTCACGAAATTCAGACCTTTCCTCCCATTAAAGAAAATGTTCGTACCCGTCCAATAAACAGCAAAAAGGTTCCAAAAAACTTTTTTTATTATCTTAAGAAAATAAACCATAGAATAATTGTATATTATCTGCAAAGATTAATTGGACGAGAGTCAGAGTTTCTCTTAATGACTTCTGGATTAGTAGACTCTGTTCTCTATTATTATGCATTAAGAAGTATTAGAAATAGGTATATGCCTGATATAATAATTTATCGGAATCAAATATTTCAATTTGCTCCCTTTTGGTTAAGTAAATACTTTAAGATTCCAATATTACTTGAAATTAATGCTCTTCGTTCAATAGAAGCAACCATTATCAATAAACAGAATCGAGTAACCTCCATTACCAGATGGGCAGAACGTATGGCGATTCAATCAGCAGACACTTTGTTCTGTGTATCAAAACAAATGAAATATTGTCTTGGTAATTTCAGACAGAGATCTGAAATATATGTTATTCCCAATGGAGTGGATACAAACAAATTTGATCCTGAGAAATATGATAAACAATTAATGAAGAAAAAGCTCGGATTGAGAGAAAAGACAATATTAGGTTATGTTGGCTCATATAAAACATGGCACGGTGTTGATATTGCTATCCGTACTATTGAAATGATGGCAAAAACAACAAAAATGTCATATCATTTGCTGTTAATCGGAAACGGAGAGGGTTTTGATAGAATCAAGGCACAAATAGAAGAAAAAAATCTAACATCTGGTGTTACCCAAATTGATTCCGTAGCCCATGAAGAGATACCGCAGTATATTGCCTGTTTTGACTATGCACTTATGAGCTATCCAGACATGAAGTCGTTTCACGGTTCCCCTTTAAAAATGTTTGAATACATGGCAATGGGAATACCGGTTGTGGCAACGGCAGTTGGCCAAATAAAAGAGATCCTTAGGCATAGGGAGACAGGAATACTTGTTTATCCGCCGACTCCGGAGAATTATGTCAAGGCTATACTTGATGCCGATCAGGACCCAGAGCGTCTTCGGAGAATAGGAACGAGTGCCAGGAGATTAATCGTTGAAAAATACAGTTGGTTGAAGAACGCGGAAAAAATAATTGAGGTCTGTAACGGACTCCTGGCAGAGAGGAAGAGATGAGGTTCAGGTGGGCGTGAGCAGACCTTTCATTGCTATATTCGAGGAATGGATTGAATATTGTTCTTTATGTCAATAGTTTTTTACCTACGATAGGAGGGCGGGAACTTGTAGTACACTATCTGGCGGGTGCGCTCAGGGAAATCGGGCACCAGGTGCGTGTGGTAGGGCCTGCCGGATGGTGGTCCCAGCGTAAGGTTAGGTTTGGGTATCCCCTGCACAGGTGGCCTACCTTAAGAGGGAGATTTGTGGAACAGGTGCAATTATTGCAGTTATTATTGGATACCGCCATTTGGGGGTGTGATATTATTCATCATAATACGTATCCGACAGGCTATATTGCCGCTCGGCTTAAAAGAATCAGAGACCTTCCCCTGGTTGTCACCCCGCACGGGGAAGACATCAATATTGTTTCGGAACTAGGCTTTGGGATGAGGCTTAATACTGCTGTAGGGCCGAAAATAAATTATACTCTGGAAAGGACCGAGATGCTGACCGCAATAAGTGCTGGCATTGAAGCTTCATTAGTAAATGCCGGGGCCTTGAGGGAGAAGATCCGTCGAATTCCTAATGGAGTGGACGTGGAACGGTTTCAGAAACCGGCTGTGGCAGCGGATATCCGAAAATGGCTAAAACTCCCAGCAGAATCCCGGGTGATTTTAACCGTAGGTAATTATCGCCCCTGCAAGGGACATGAGGTCTTGATTCGTTCCATGCCCTTGATTCTGTATGCAGAACCTAATATATATCTTGTTATTGTCGGACGGGGTACCGATAAGTTACGGCCTCTTCTAAGAGAACTGGACCTGGATGAGAAAGTAAGACTGACCGGATCAATCAGTTTCCCGGCAGTTGCTTCTTGGGGCCAATCTCATTCAGTCAATCATTCTCCGGATTGGCTCGCTTGCCTGTATCGCAGCAGTGAAATGTATGTTTCTGCAGGTATGGATGAGGGTGCTGAAGGCCTTTCCCTTGCCGTGCTTGAGGCTATGGCCGCTGGTTTGCCGGTAGTTGCCACCAATATTTCTGGCAATAAAGATATAGTTATCCATGGCGACAATGGGTTCCTGGTTCCTCCGGCCGATCCAAGCAAGTTGGCCGAAACCGTGTTGCTCTTGCTTAAGAGCAATGATATTAAGTTTCGACTCGGGCGAAAAGCAAAGGAAATCGCGGTAGTGTAAAATATCTTGTGTGAATTTTGAATGGGTAGAAAAAAGGCACTTTTCCTTGTAAGAGTTATCATCAACAAAAAATCAAACCGAAAGGAGAAGTGCCATGAACGTAGAAATCAGTGTA
>PQXD01000006.1:78395-88362 GCA_003194485.1 Deltaproteobacteria bacterium | reverse complement strand
TTATTGATGGAGTCAATTTTAACATGCGCATTGCTCGGGACATTGAGACCGTTCCGATTCTGGCAGCTATTGGTGTTACAAAAGCAGGTCACAGGTTGGTATTAGGTCTCCAGTCCGGTGATAAGGAGTCGGCCTCTAACTGGCGTGAGTTCTTCAAGGATTTGAAGGTAAGGGGTCTTGATCCCCAGAACGTCACCCTGGGCATCATGGATGGCCTGCCTGGCCTTGAGGCCGTATTCAAGCAAGAGTTCCCTTCGGCAAAGGTACAACGTTGTCAAGTCCATGTGGCCAGGAACGTATTGGCCAAGGTACCCAAGAAGCTCAAGGGAGAAGTAGCGGATGATTTAAGGTCCATCTTCTATGCCTCTTCAAGAAAGAAAGCCATGGAGTTTTTCGAGCAGTTTAAAAAGAAATGGAAGGATACCATTCCTTCTGCTGTATCCTGTCTTGAGAGATCCATCAATGCCTGCCTGACCTTTTTCAGCTTTCCTGAAGAGGAATGGATATCTCTACGGACCACTAATATCATAGAGAGACTAAACAAGGAATTTAAACGCAGAACGAAACCTATGGAGATCATCGCTGGTGAGACTGCCTGTTACCGTCTCCTGGCCTTTATCTCTCTGAGAATGGAATTGCATTGGAGATCAAACCCAATAGGAAAAGTGCGTAACAACCTGCCTTTTCTCAAAGAATTGGCCTATGAGAAATTCACACAAAAAAGTTGACAGTACCCTTTGAGCTTATACAGATCCTGGTAATCCCTTGTAGTATAGATACCGTGTTCCTGGGCAAAGCGATAACCGACAGCCCCTGGATCTGTATCCACGATCCCGACCAGCTTCATATGAAGCTGGCGGAGTCTTTCAGCAAATATCATCTCCATAATCGCCTTGCACCCGGGACCGCCGCCGACGATTGCCACATTAAGTGCTTTATGCTCTTTCATCTTTCACTCATCCTGAAGTGACAGCAATTCTCTTGTCATGCGCCGCTTGACTATGAGGAAAAAGATAGTCCCTTGGTCGACCTTACTACATTCCACTGAGAGCTTCCTGCCTTTTTCAAGATGGAATATTGTACAAGAAGGCTGGAATATTTTTCTGCTTAGCCTCCAAGAGGGCGCGGTTCAGAAGGCAGCCTGATGACAAAAGTTGACCCCTTCCCGGGTTCAGAGTCTACTTTTATAGTTCCTCCATGCTCATGGACTGTTTTTTGGGTAACCAGCAGGCCGAGGCCCGTACCTTGTGACCCCTTGGTGCTGAACAGAGAGCTGAAGATATGCTTTTTTACGGCCTCATCCATGCCGCAGCCATTGTCAGATACCTGAAAAATAAGCGTCCCGTCACTTTCACGCCTTGTAGCCACCCGTACAATATGTTTCTTGGTCTCGTCTTCATCAAATATTGAAGCATCAATAGCATTGGAAACCAGATTGAGCAGGCAGTGATGAATTCCCTTGGGATCCAAAGATGCGTCGCCTATGCGAGGATCAAGATCTCTGACGATCTCCACTCCGGATTCCTTTGCCCTGAGGTCCATTAGCTTGCATACTTCTTCCGCAATTTCGTTCGGGGAGCATACTTCATATTCAGGCTTGCGCTCCTTTGAGTAGTTGAGGAGATCCATAACCAGGTCGGAGATCCTGCCGATATTCCTTTTCACCATGTCCCAGCCGGTACTGAGGCTGTGCATATCTCTTTTCTCAAGAGCCTTGTCCACTATATAGACTCCTCCCTTAAGACCACCTAAGATGTTTTTGATACCGTGGGCAAGTCCGGCCACAGTTTGTCCGGTGGCAGCCAACCTCTCGGCCTTGATCAATTCCTGCTGTAATCGCTTGATGTCCCTCAGGTCGTGAAGGAAGCTTACGCTGCCGATTACTTCACCATCTTGATACAGTATAGTTCCTGAAAACTTAACCGGTATCTTGTCACCATTCTTTCCCAAGACAAAGATCTCTCGCCAGCCATTCATGTCCTGTCTTTCGCTCTCTTTGCCATGCAGACCTCGCATGATTTCTTCGGCTGTCTCCGGTGGATAGAGGCTCCTTATATCAATCTTCCCTATTACTTCATCCCTGGAATATCCAAATATTCTCTCATCCCCTTGATTAAAGATCATTATTTTTCCCTGCCTATCAGTGCCGATTATACCGTCGATGGAATGCTGGATCAGGTTGTCTTCAAACTCGTACCTCTGCCTTATCTCTTCCGTGGCCTTTTTTACCTTGTTCTCAAGATCGTCGGTATATTCCTTGAGCATTCTCCTTAAACGGAGCCTTTCCTTGGCCCGTTTCAGGGCAACTGCCAGGGCTTCGTCCACAATAGGTTTGGTGACAAAATCGGATGCCTCGAGTTGCAGAGACTGGATAGCCAGGTCCATATCGCCGTGCCCGGTAACAACTATCACCTCGGTTTCAGGGCTTATTTCCTTAATCCTTTTCAATACCTCGATGCCGTCCATGCCGGGCATCTTTATATCGGTTAAGACAATCGGGGGGGCTTCTTTCGCAAATAGCTCAAGGCCGCTTTTGCCGTCCTCTGCCGTCAGCACCTCGTAGCCATCACTTCTCAGTGACATTCCGACAATCCTTCTTGCCGGCTCTTCATCATCAATAAGTAAAAGCTTCAATAGATTACCCCATTTGCTGGAACATTATTTAAGTTTCAGGCCATGAACGGATATCCATTATTCAAGCACCTGAACATGGAGGAAACCTCAACAGAAATGTTGTGCCAACCCCCAACTCGCTCTTTACATCTATGCTTCCGCCGTAATCCTTGATAATTCCATAGCTGATGGACAAACCCAATCCCGTTCCCACCCCCACTTTTTTAGTGGTGAAGAACGGTTCAAATATCTTGTCCAGTATATCTTCAGGAATACCGGTTCCCGTATCGGATACAGAAATTGCAACCCGTCCCCTGTCTGAAAATGATTTAATTGTCACCTTGCCCCCGGGCTCGCCCTTTTCCTCAATGGCTTGCCGGGCATTGACGATCAGGTTCAAAAGGACTTGCTCCAACTTGTTGCTATCTGCCATTATATGGGGCAGGTTATCTTCCAGGTCCAACTCTATCTCAATATTGCGCACCTTGAACTGTTGCCCCAATATCCCAAGGATATTTCTGATAGGCACATTCACGTCAATCTCTGCCGTCTTGACACTAATCCTTGAAAAGTCCCGCATATGATTAATGATTGCCGATGCCCTATCTACCTGGCCAACGATTTCTTCAGTCACGGTCTTTAATTCTTCATCCTTAATCTTTTGGCCCTTGTTGATCATCTTTGACAAAAACGTGGCGCCCATCCTGATAACATTTAACGGCTGATTTAACTCGTGGGCTACGCCTGATGCCATCTCGCCCAAGGTGGACATCTTGCTGGCCTGGATCAACTGGGTCCTCTTTTCCAATTTCTTTATCTCTTTCTCTGAAATATCCAGTTTGGAGACCATATGCTTGAAGGAATCCGCCAGCTGGACCATCTCGTCACCTACATGGGTTTTATATACTTTGCATTCACGACACTCGTCCAGTTTTTCCGGGAAGCTCCCTGATGGCTGGCCAAAACAGAGTGTTCCGTCCACATACCAGCACATTGTCTCAGTGTTTCCATATGCAGGACAGTCGGTTTTTGTGCATTTTTCTATCTCCCAGCATTTGACCTGTCTGCCAAATTCAATGTCTGTCTTCCCGCGGCTGATTTCATCGGCTATTTGTGCGAGTCGGGCAAGGGGTTGAGTAACAAATTTGGATAAGAAAATGAATAAGAAAACACCGACAATCATAAGGGTAGCCAGGCCCCAGACGATCTCCCTGTTCCTGACTTCTGTTACCCGCTTCTCAACGGGGCCCCAGCTAATTCCTACGCTCAGGACCCCCAATATTTCATTTTCGCTTCCATGGCATTTATGACAGGTTTCCTCATTCGGGATGGGCATGGCGTGGAGAAATATCTTTTCTTCTCCCTGTACCTCTAGGTCCTTCGCCAGGGAACCGGTCCCCAGCGCCTCTTTGGTGGCATGGGAATCGTCAAGCCTTTTTACATTACCTGGTAAACCGCTGTATTTGATGTTGCCGGTAAGATCGCAAAGGTTTACAACTTCCACATCCTGCAGTTTATACAGGCTTTCCAGGATGGCCTGCACGGCCTCCATGTCTCCGTTGAGCATAGGGTACTCAATACTTCTCATCACCGTGTCGCTGATCTCATATGCCCGCTCCTCCTGCTTTCCAAAGTGATACTTAATTCGCGTCACCATGTCATAGTAAGTAAGAAGGCCTATTACTACGATTAAAATCACGCTCATACCTACTATCACCTTGTCTCTTATGCTGGTTATGCGTAATTTTGACCATAATCTGTCCAAAAAAGGTGTCATTTTATCTGTCCCTCAATTCTCTATGCTTTCATGATGACGGCATGTAGTGCAGCAGCTCAATATCCCGGATGTTTGTGCCCGCTGTGACAGCCTGTACAGATATTCTTTGGAATGCTCAATGTCTTTTGATGTTCCAGCCTGGTCGGGGCCTTAAGATGCAAGCTGGCCGGACCGTGGCAGGTCTCACACTGTTTATTGATCATCCGCGGGGTCTTTTCCACACTCACAAATCCTCCCGGTTTCCCAAAGCCGGTCGTATGGCAAGGCAGACATTTTGGGTCATGATCTTTTTTTCTCATCTGTATGACCCGGAAATTTCTTGAGTATTTCCAGGTGAGATAGCTGGCCACATGCCCTGGATGGCATTCTTTGCACTTGTCCATTCCAACATAGGTAGCCTTCTCTTTCTCAGCCCGGAGATACGGGGTGTTCAAGGCAAAGAGACAGAAAGCAAAAAGTACGGTGGTCATGATGACAAACAGTTTTTTCATTCTCATCTTCCTCCTTTGATCAGAATCTATATCGAAAGTCCGGAAAAAAGAATCTTATTACAACAGTGCGAAACATGATGGATAAAATGGATAAAACAGTTATGTTGAACCGAGTCGCAACCCACGTTCATTTTGCGAACTCTATAAAATATTATAGCATAAAAAATTATATAACCGAAGTTCATGTCTCTATGTTTTATAAAAACCTTTACATTGTCATTGCGAGAAGCAAAGCGACGAAGCAATCTCAACAAGGCTCACAAACTTATGCCGCGAGATTGCTTCGCTAACGCTCGCAATAGCAACATCTTAGGGATGAATTGTTTTTTATTCTTGACTTTGTCCTGCAGGGATAAGAATATGCGTCCGCCCCCTTTTAGGGGGGGCAGCAATCCTTACAAGCCACCGCCTATGGCAGTGGTAGTTGACTTGGCAGCACTACTTAAGCTTTGAATAAATAGGGCAAATATTTCTTTATTATATTTGCCATTCTTTACATCTTTTCCAATTATTTCATTCAAGGCATCAAAAGGATTCATTGCGCTTCTGTATGGTCTGTCATCATTTGTCAATGCTTCATAACAGTCAACAATGGCAAGTATTTAAGAAAATCTTGCTAATTGACTTTCAGTTTTGTTGAGTGGATATCCAGTACCATCTGATTTCTCATGGTGTTCAAGAGCACCAAGAGATAAGTGTTTAAGATATTCATTTCTGAATTTGCATCCTTTTAAAATATTATAACCTCTATAAGTATGGCTTTTAATTTCTTCAAATTCTTCATCACTCAGTTTCCTTTGTGCATTAAGTATTTTTTGATTAACTTTTGTTTTGCCAACATCATGCAATAATCCGTAATCCGCATAACCCAAGTATCTTTGTTTCATCCAGTGAAAGATTAATATAAAATGCAAAGCCCAATACAAGTGCCATGACATTGATAGAATGCAAGATTGTGGAATAATCATTGTGTGATATATCTATCAGGTTTTTAACAACATCATATTCTTTTGAATAGTCGCTGACTAAAATATTTACTGTATCATAAACACCTTCAAGGCTTCTACTTCTTGGTTCTTCTAAAGTTTCTCTTACAATATTAATAAGAGTTTCCTTGACTTTTGTATGATTATTTGATTTTATAACATCTTCTAATTTCTTGTTAAATGCTTTTTGTGCTTCTTGAATACCTTTTATTTTATCTGAATATTTGATGTATAATATAGATGGGTGCTTTTCCTTTCTGATACGCATATCACTGATAGTTATTCCTTCTTGTTTGTATAGAATAAATCTATTTTTCTCTCCCTTAATATAGAGAGGTACTTTTCTATAAAAATTCAATTGCGATTTCCTTGCTCGGATGTACTCGGTCATCTATATAATAATCATCAATATCTTAAATAATACCTGTGGAGTGTTATGCTCGCATATCGTCTGTCTGCTCACTTGTCATTACCTGCTCCAGGATAAGGCCCTCAGGCAGACTCTCCCCAAAGGCCTGGTTTCTCTCTTTTCCTGCAAGAGCAACGGTTTTCCGTATAGGTTCCAATTCCTCTTCTCCGGCCCCCAGCAATTGGAGCCAGGTGATTACCTCCTGGCGGAAAGCGGCCTGCAGGTCCCTGGTCCTGTCCCCGGTAAGCCTTGCCATGGAGACCACGGCATTAATGAGCTTCCGGGATTGCTTCAATTCCTGTTTTTTCAGGACTTTCAGCCAGGAAGATACCTCTCCGGGAGGCACCACCTTATTGGCCGGACCGTAAAGCGGTTGTCTTGAACCTAAACGGGAAAGCGCCCACAGGACACCCTGCCACGACCGGTTCTTAACAAGGTTCGAGATAAGTTCCCTCCCGAGCTCTATCTTGCAGGATATATCAAGCCGTTCAAGGTTGGCAGCAAAGAGCCATATCTCACGCCTCTCCTCCTGGGATATTTTAACAGGCCTCACTTTGGCTCGTTTGCGTCTCTTGGACCGGGCAGGCAATAAGGCATTTGACATGGCGGAAAATATCTGTGTCTGCTGGCCAGGGCCCAGACCTGCCGCAATACGACGCCAGAAGATCCACCACTGAAGCCTTGGCTCCATCTCTTTTGAAAAAACCAGGCCATCAAAATAAAAGGGCCATACCTTCTTGATCCGCCATGGATCCGTCACCTCACCGGCCCCTGGACGAAGGCAAAAACCTGTCAGATTATACCATCTGGCCTCGTGTTGCGGGGACCTTCCACGTCCGGCCTTTATATCAAGTAATGCATCAGCCAGGGCACGCAATATGGGAAGTGACCACAAGTCCTTTTCCATTCCCATGCACTCTGCCAGACGCCTGGGAAGTTGTGAGGGTGCAAGGGCCTCCTCTCCCTTATCCGGTGAAAAGCACCTGCGGATCTCTTTCCTGGCCTCTTCCAGGGCCTTAAGGTCTTCTTCGGACAGCCCTTTCGGCTCTTCCTCCATCTGTTCATCAGATGGGGCCACCCGCACTCCTTCGACCTGATAGTTTGAATCTGCGCCACTTGGCTCTGAATCCCTGAGCTGAAACTGCAAACGCCACCTGTGAGGGCTCTCCTGTGACTCGCAATAGAGTTCCAGGGTCCCTATGGCCGTGACTTTTGCACCCAGTCTGACGGGAATCTGTACATCCCGTCCCTTTTTGCCGTAACGCAGAACTGTCTGGAGCGGCGGAAGCTTGATAAAGTCATCGGAATCCACCGGCACCAGGTCGCCCACCTTATCTCCCTTACGTGTGGTGGAGCTGTAGAGTGAAAACTTCACCGGCCTGTTTGTCCGGACCCGAAAGGTCTTTGAGACCTCTACCTCTTTTCCCTCCTCTGTCCCCCTCTCCACCAAACAGACTCCCATAGGGGCCCGGATCTCCTCGTCCAGAGCCACGCCCACGAAATAGGACCTTGCCATTCCTCCGCCTACTCGAAGCCCGAGGCCCTGTGTAACCAGTCCGTAATATGCAGCCCCCCAGGATATTGCCAGGTCAAGGGACCTGCTGTCTAAGACCCTGACAGGATGTCCGGACCAGGATGTCAATATCTCCTTGAGGCGCTTTCGTATCAAATCCGGCTTGAGTGAACCCCCATTAAAGAGCACCACATTGGGCATTTGCCCTCCGCCCTGCCTTGAGAGAAAACGGGCGAGATGTTTGGTCACAGCCGGATCGCTTACATAGGGAAGTCCCATTTCCCTGAGACCGGTCCCGCCTTTTTTCAGGGAATCTCCTGCTTTAAGGTCTGCCTCGGGGAAAAAGCCATCGATAATGACCTCTTTCACCTGATCCCGAAAGAGATCTGTCATCATAGTACCGCCAATCAGGGATCGCCCGCGGCCCGTAAGCCTGATAGTGGTTTTCTCCGGCCCTCCGTCTTTTAAAAGGATCTCTTTTGCCTGCCTGCACTGATGATACAGTGCATGCCAACGGGCGGTGTCCAATTCCAGGCCCAGGGCCTTTTCCGCCAAGGCTGCCAGGGCAAGATCCATGTTGTCTCCGCCCAGAAGCAAGTGATCTCCTACTGCCACCCTTTCAAGCTTGGGGGTATCCGAGTCTCCCTCGCAGGAGATCAATGTAAAGTCAGTCGTGCCACCGCCTACATCACATACCAGGAGGCGATCTCCCGGGTGCAGAGAAGTATCCCATTGTCCTTCATGGAAAGAGAGCCATGCATAAAAGGCAGCCAAAGGCTCTTCCAGTAAAGTCACGGAAGACAGACCCGCCTCTTTTGCTGCCCGTACGGTAAGCTCCCTCGCGACCTCGTCAAAGGAAGCCGGCACAGTCAAGACCACTATTTGCGCCTCCAAAGGCTCCGGCATCTTGTGGTTCCAGGCCTCTTTGATATGCTGAAGGTAGCGTGATGACGCGGTAACTGGTGAGACCTTGTCTATCTCAGATCCTGCGCCCCAGGGAAGAATAGGGGCCTCCCTGTCAACCCCCTCGTGGCACAGCCAGCTCTTGGCTGAAGATACCAGCCTTCCGGATACAAGCCCACCCTGGTCCCTGGCAAAGGCACCGACCGCATAGGTCCTTCCAGGGTCCCAGGGAAGGGCGGTTGCCCCGGCCTGGAGATCATGTTTCCCTGACAGGTAAAGGAATGATGGCAAGGTCGGCCTTTCGGCCACTCGACCTTGGCCCACAATCTGTGGCACATCAAAGGCGAGTATATTAATAGAGCCAGGCCTTACATCACGGAGGTCCACATAGCCTACTGCAGAGTTGGTAGTTCCAAGATCTATTCCTACTATATATCTTTCTTTCATCCCGAATTATGCACTCCAAATACCGAAAAGGGGAAATTTTCTTTAATATTGGTCTATTATACGTTACAAATGTATTTAAATCTTTCACCCAAAAGGTGAAGCTGTTTTTGATATATATTTTTTCGGCATTTGAAGCCGCAAAGGGTTGCTGATTTCACCGAATCTGCTTTGTTGTCGGGCGCTTGAAGTACCAAAGTACGTCTACGCACCCTCCGCCTCACATCTTCGGCAAACTCAGCAACTGCATAATCCGAGATTATGCTCATAGATCTACACTAAGACAATGAAGAAAAAATTCAACAGAGGCCTGAATTCAATTATAATGGCTTTATATTTTGTAACCGTTCACAGGTTCAGGGTTCAAGGTTAGAGAGCGATGAAAATTGAACTTCTTAAAGACGCCAGAAAAAACCCCGTGGGAGGACATGGAGTGAAGCCAACGGATTCCCCGGTTAACAGGAAAAAACCGGACCGGGGGGCTTCAGTCCCTACCCCTCAATATCCAAACAGGTTCTTTGCCAGAGAAGGGGTGGACCCGCTTAAGTACGCCTTTGATCGCAAGGTCGCGGTCCATGCAGGTGCCGGAGGACAACCTCTTCCTGCTGAAGAGGCCCTGCCCGCCTGGCAGGCCCTCGGCATCAAGCCTGACGGCTCGCCTCGAAGGACAGTCTATATCCACGTCCCCTTCTGCCAGAGCCGGTGTCTCTTTTGAGTCTGTCCCGCAAATATTAGTTGCAAAATGAGGCCGAATTCGGTAAAATATTATATAATTTCAACATGATAATTGCTTTTTGAGGGCCTCATGAACTACAATTTCAGAAGCTATAA
>PQXD01000006.1:53536-76835 GCA_003194485.1 Deltaproteobacteria bacterium | reverse complement strand
GGGGTGGAATAAGGCTCTTATGACAATGAATCTCAATAATCAGCATTTCCAGAAAGTCCAGAGGGGCATAAGGCCAAAATTTGGCCGAATCGAAATCTTCGGCTGATATGATTTACGGGACACGCTCTTTTGCGGATTCTTCATGCATACCTTGCGCCAGGGCGACAGCGCCCGTTACACTGATGCCGTTCTCAAGGAGATGGAGCAGGTCTCAGGTCTTCCGGCAGTGACCAGCCACCCCATACATGCAGTCTATCTGGGAGGCGGGACACCTACGGCTTTGGATGCCGGGGATCTAAAGCGGCTGATCGAGGCCGTTTGCCGCTTGTTCCCCTTAAGCGATGACTGCGAAATCACTGTGGAAGGCAGGGTTTCCGACTTCGGGCAGGACAAGATGCGGGCCTGCACGGCCGGAGGAGCCAACCGTTTCTCCATCGGTGTCCAGAGCTTCAACACCAAGGTCCGGCAGGACGTCGGACGCATAGCGGACAGGGCCGGGGTCCTGAAAATGCTCACCACCTTGACCGGCCTGGACAACGGGGCCGTAATTATTGACCTCATCTACGGGCTCCCGGGCCAGACCATGGCGGTCTGGGAAGATGACCTGAGGACCCTGATCGAAGAGACGAAGCTGGACGGCGCCGATCTCTACCAGTTGAACGTCTTTAAGGGCAGCCTTTTGAGCCGGGCTGTAGATCAAGGTAAGCTCCCGCCCCCTGCTGACATCCCCACCCAGGCAGAGATGTTTTTAAGGGGAAGGGAGATGATGACCGCGGCCCGTTTCAGGCGCCTCTCCATGTCTCATTGGGGCCGTACTTCCAGGGAGCGCAACCGTTACAATACCTTTATCCGCTACGGGGCCACCTGCATCCCCCTGGGCTGCGGTGCAGGGGGGCGCCTTCACGGCCACTATTTCTTCCAGGAGAGAAATCTGAAGGCATACTACAGGCGTGTCAATGCAGGGGAAAAACCAGTGGCCATGGCCATTCTCCTGCCAGCCCACTCCCCTCTTTTCAGAGACATGGTTGGCCAGATGGAAAATGGCAAAATGGATCTCACCGCCCTTGGAAAACGGCACGGTTTTGACTTAGAGGTAATCTTTTCCCCGCTCCTTGAGCAATGGGAGCGGGCGGGCCTGATACGGCGTCCGGGGAACGGGTGGATTGAGCTCACAGTGGCAGGGGAGTTCTGGAATGTGAACCTGGCCCAGGCCCTTATCGATTACTTCCAGCACTGTCATCGGAAAGACGCCCGGCCTGGTTCCATGGCGCTTTAAACCAACAGGTCTTGTCATGTCGGAGGACGATCATGAAAACCTTAATCGTATGCGCGAGCAAGTACGGTTCCACTCTGGAAATCGGAAGATGGCTGGCGGAAAGACTGGGCGGCGGTTGCCTTGTGGATAATGCTGAGTCCATACCTGACCCTGCGGATGCAGATCTTGTCATTCTTGGTTCCGGTATCTACAATCACCACGTATTGCCCTCAGTACAAGAATATGTAAGCCGCTTCAAGGATGCGCTGAAAGGCAAAAAGACCGTGGTCTTTGGGGTCGCCATGGACACAACAGGGGTCTTTGTACAGGGAAAGGTCCACGGCGGATGGGACTATATCCTGCCGTTGATCAAGAGCCTGCCGGAACCCCCGATCCATGCCGGACTCCTGGGCGGGGAGATAAACCCTGACAAGCTGGATGCCAGGGATACGGAAGCGCTTAAGCGGTTCTACAAGATGCTTTACGGCCGGGAGACTCCCATACCCTATAAGACCAGGATGGACAAGAATGAGGTCTGGGCCTTTGCGGAAAAAGTACTGGAGCGTCTTGAGAGGCCGATTTAATCAGCCACAGACACACACATGGACACACAGACAAAAAACCTTATCTGCTGGTGGACACACCAGCGGATAAATTGTCGGCATCCCTTGGGTACGTGTTATTTTTACCCTGCTATGTCGGCAGAGTAAAAAGTCTGTGTGTGTCTGTGTGTGTCAAGCGAGCGTAGCGAGCGGGTGGCTAATTATTTTCATGCGTGGGGGTGACGAAAGCCCCGCCATGACAGTTTGCTGTATTAGCTCTTCAGTTTACGAAATGTCCTTCTCAGCCTCGGTGTCATAATGCCTATACCCGGACAAGCCGGAACCAAAAAGGTTTGAAGATAAAAAAATTGATCACGAAAGCACGAAAATACGAAGACACGAAAGCCTGAATGTTGTTTTATTTCGTGCTTTCAATCTTTCGTGCTTTCGTGATTGTGTTTCAGAATTTTCTGCCAGAAAAAACGCGAAAATAATTAATAAGATACTAATCTGTGCCCATCCGTGTAATCCGTGTCCAAAAAATGTAAATTATTAAAGGATAAAAGCGAAATGGACATATAAGGCTATCCATTTCATTATTTAATGTGGTAGAGAGATAGATTTGTCCTTGACAAAAGATATAAATATATTATTAACATGCCTTATGAATAAGGATAAATATCTCAAGAAGTAGATTTATTGAGAGGACTGAATAATGAGGAACATCATTCAACAGAGACTTGCCGATGCTGTAAGCATGGATATACCGGCCTTGGTCGAAAGGGAATACCGGTTGCCGGAAATCCCCAACAAGGCCTATGCCATTATCGGTATGAGACGGGTGGGCAAGACCTATTTCTTGTATCAGACAATGAATCATTTAATGAGGCAAGGAATTGAACGGTCGCGAGTTGTATATCTGAACCTTGAAGATGAGCGTCTCTCTGATATGACAGTCAAAGACCTGCACTGGATAATAGATGAATATTATGCAATGTTTCCAGAAAACCGTCCTGGAAAGGCCTACTTTTTTCTTGATGAGATTCAACTGATCGATGGCTGGGAAAAGTTCGTCAGATATTTTATGGACTCTGAAAATGTTCAGATCTTTATCAGCGGATCTTCTGCCAAGATGTTGAGTCGAGAAATCGCCTCGGCCATGCGAGGTCGGTCGATAGAGGCGATTATATATCCGTATAGTTTTCGAGAGTTCCTAAAAAGCCGCAATATTAATGTTCCAACTTCCTTGAATCGGGTCAACAAGCAACTGCGGTCCCTGATGGAGAATCAGTTATTGAAATATCTCCTTGAGGGCGGTTTTCCCGAAGCCCAGGGATTATCGATATCAGACCGCTATCTCTTATTACAAGGATATGTAAATACAGTTATTTTTCGTGATATTGTTGACAGGTTCAAAGTCACTAACATAGTTGTGTTAAAAAAACTGATCAGACATTTTATCAGGAATTCCGGACTGCATTTCACAGTAAACAAGTTCTTTAATGACCTGAAATCGCAGGGCATGAAGGTCGCCAAGACGACCCTATATGAATATCTTGGGCATATTCAGGATGTTTTTCTCTTGCGAACTATCCATATTTACACCCAATCTGAACGAAAGAAAATGGTGAATCCCATCAAACCCTATGTAATTGACACTGCTTTGGCAGCATCTTTTTCTCTATCTCGTGAACCTGAAGTCGGCCATCTTCTCGAGAATTGTATTTTTATGGAATTATGCCGTCGCGATGCAATGGTTACTTATTTCACTACTCAATCCGGGTATGAAGTGGATTTCGTGGCGGAGTATCCGGATAAATCCATGGATATAATCCAGGTCTCAGCAGACATAAGCAATCGCGTGACTCGCGATCGCGAATGCCGGGCATTAGAGGAGGCATCTTTTTCCCTGCCGAATGCCCGCTTTATCTTGATCAACCTGAGAGAAGAAGCAGAATTAGATGTAGGCAATGTTAGGGTAAACATTATCCCCGCATGGAAATGGTTGCTTGATAGAAAATCGCTGTTCAGGGGTTGGGAAGGGGTTAATCAGTGATCATCCCCAATTTTCCACAGGTCCTTGAGCGGCCTCAACGTTGTTTGCTCGGGCTCTCTCGTAGAATAACTCTATCATTTCAGGCGCTCTTTTTCCCTTGGTTAGGCTGAACAATGTTTTCTGACCCAAAAGTAATTGACATTGGTAACATAGACGTTACTATATAGTCGTGGGAATTATTGTTCGCGAATATATCGACGAGGAAGGGCGGCCCCCTATGCACAATGGTTCACTGGCCTGAATACTGTTGCGGCGGCGAAGGCGACTACAGCGGTGTATCGCCTGGAGCAGGGCAATTTTTCGAACGTCAAGGGAATCGGGGAGGGAATCTTTGAGTACCGGGTTGATTTCGGCCCGGGGTATAGAATCTATTTCGGAAAGGACGGAGACAGGATTGTCATTTTAGTTGGAGGTGGGACAAAGAAGCGGCAAAGCCATGACATCAAGGCGGCAAAGAGATGCTGGCAAACCTACAAGGCCAGAATGAGGTATATGGGTATGGCTATTACGAAAGATTTTCGGGAGACTGTAAAGGCAAGGGCAGAGACTGATCCAGAGTTCCGACGGGCGCTTTTGATCGAAGCGGTCCACGCCTTTCTCACCAGAGACGTCGAAGTGGGGAAGTCGATCCTCCGGGACTACATCAACGCAACGGTGGGCTTTGAAGAGCTTGCCGAGGCCCTGGACAAACAAAGCAAGAGCCTTCACCGGATGCTCGGGCCAAAGGGTAATCCGAGTTCTAACAATCTCTTTGATATCCTCCAGGTCCTTCAGGAGCGCGAAGGCGTGGAGCTTGAGGTCGTTGCCCGGCAAAAAGCGGCGTGAAGCTTTAGATCCCGAGCCCCTCGCCGCGCTGATCTAAGGGACGCGGAGTTAGTTTAATAGTTTAATTAGGGTTGACAACCTTTGAACCTATGAACTTTGAACGGTGAACTTTCTTTTTGGGGATCTGACGCGGAAAGTTCTCACTGGTTATGCAATTTCCATATGCGCTCCAGCTTATGGGTTTTGTCCTTTACGCCATCTTGATGGCCGGTGCTGAGCCCGTCAGGAAGGGACTACAGGAGATCCTGGAGCAACTTAACCATGAACACGAGATCTCTGGGTTGGCTTAACCGGGTCTTGAGACAAAATGAAAGGCCCGATTCTCCTATACAAGAAGGTGAATATTCCCTATTCTTACGTTTCTTAAGCCCTCTTCCTGGGCGATTGTAAGACATCTATCTGCCATGACTCGCTGCGTCGGCGGCATGTCCGACATATAAAAATGGGGATAGAATGCAAGAAGACTATAGGGAATATCCGGATTTATCGATGCGATGAAACTCGCTATGCTACTTATCTCGTCCTCGTCTATGTAGCCGGGTATAAGAAGGGTGTTCGCGATGAGCAAGGGAGGTACAGGCCTTTGCATGATCTTTCTCCCTGCCCTCGCAAAGTTCTCTATGGTCCTTCTGTTGGTAATCCCGGTCAGAGCTATATGGAGATTCTCATTCCAGGCCTTCAAGTCGAACTTTATACAGCCCCCGGACTTGAGTGCCAATTCCACCATTCTGTCGAGAAGATGCCTGTTCATGGAGCCATTGGTCTCCCAGCAGACCCTCAGGATCCTACCCTTATTCCTCTCCATAGCGAGCCTTGATGCCCTGAACGAAAAAGGGAGCTGTGGTACTGGATCCCCACCAAAGTAGCAGATACATGAGGTCCTTTCAACAACATCTGCAACAAGTTCGTCTACAGAGCGAGTACGAGGCTTGAGGGTCTCCTCCCTGAAGTGCCAGTTCTGGCAAAAAAGACAGTTGAATGAGCAGGCATGGAAAAATACCGCAAGATTCTTATATCCACGCTCAGGGCCTGGACAGTAGGCATATTCTGGATAACCTGCACCTGTTCCTCCGGGACATACCCAGTCTCCAACACAGTTTGTAGGCAAGGGATCATGATACCATGAGAGTTTCCCCCTTTGAGAAGATACGTCCCTGATTTTCCCTCCCTCGTTCCTTCTCAATCCGCAATAGCCGATTCCATTCTCAGGGATTCTGCATTCATTTACACAGATCTTACAAGTGAGACCGTCAGGGTTCTTTGGTGGCCTTTCCGGCAATCCAAAGGCGGTCCTACTCCTCCTGTGAGCACACATTGCATGAGGCAAGGCGTCTTCCGGTCTTTCCCTTATGCATCTCAGGCATACCCCAATTTCCTTCGAGATGTAGCTGGAGGTAACATCACATACAGCACATCGTGCCATTATTTCAAAATCTCCCAGGTATCAGGGCACCACATGCCGGACACCTACCTTTCTATCAGAGGCGGAGGTTGACGAATCACGTCCACCAACCTCCACCTGCAGGAGCTTTGCGGTTTGCTGATTCACCAGTCCGAGGGCAACCCCCACTCTGCTGGGGTGTGTGGCGCAGTCTATTCCGATAATCTTGGTTTGCATGTCGCGGGGATCCCTATCGTCATCCAGAATGATATTGAAACCCCTTTCCCCGGAGATGAGCCGATCCACAGCAAGCGACGTCATACATCAGCCGATCCCCAAATACATTGACACGTCTTAATCTATTTTTTAATACCATCATGTTGTTGTCTACTCAACTGATATTCGAGCAGCACTGAACTATATAGCAGGGGAGATAAAAGATGTCCTTGCCCAATTGCCCAGAGATCTTGCCGGCATGTTGGCACAAGCCTGACATCTTGAGTGATCATCCCTGTGCGGCCTCGCCCGGCCGAACATTCTAGCGGGTTGGATGCCCGCCCCGGAAGACTGGTCAGCCACCGGGCAGCGAGTCAAGAAAAGGGGGTATCAAAGCTTGTTTCGATAGACCTGTTAGAGATTCCGGCATCTTGAAACCCAAGGGTATTCAGATCGATATCAACCGCCTTAAGAAAAGTCAGCTCTATTCCGAGGAATTAGGCATCAACCTGTGGGAAAACGACGACAGGGAAATCTTCAAGTGGTTTTTGGCAAGCCTGCTTTTCGGGGCTCGAATATCGGAAACCATTGCCAAGAAAACCTATAAGACCTTTGAGAGATATCACCTGCTGGAGCCCAAAACCATATTAGAGAGCGGCTGGGATTATCTGGTAAGTCCGATCATGCGGGAGGGCGGATACGTCCGTTATGACGGGAAGACCTCTACCAAGGTCCTGAGAAACTGCCATGCGATCCTGGTGAATTATCATGGGAGCCTGAAAAATCTGCACGAAGAGGCACAAAATAGCAGAGACCTTGAAAGCAAATTAACAGGCCTTTATGGCATAGGTCCTGTAACTGCCAATATATTTCTCAGGGAATTAAGAACAGTCTGGGAAAAATGCGATCCCGATCCCTTGCCAGTAGTAAAGGAAATGGCTGAGAGATTTAAGATCGATCTGGGCCAATACGACAGGAAAAGCGAGGATTTCATACGAATTGAGGCAGGCTTGATAAGGTTAAAAAAGCAGAAAAAACAAAGTCCCTGTAATCCCCTAATTCAGACGCTAAACGGGCTCAGACAAGTATGTACAATTTGGTTTGAGAAAAAAACCACCAAAGTATGCTAACTTGTTGAAGTATCAGGATTTGTGCCGTAGTCCAAATACTTAAGCAGAAAACTCGTAACTTCTCAATAATCCGGGGCTGCTTTGGGTTCCCCCTCACCCTGCCCTCTCCCCCAAGGGGAGAGGGTTTGGGTATGGCTCTGTCAATCTCATTAAGGGACACCTTTACAAGGCAGGATATAACGGGTCCACTGCACTAACGTACATTACGGAGTGAATCCAGCAGCACCACCAGAGGTCGCAGGGCCTGATTCAAGTATGGTGTCGGGTCAAATACCGGGTCTTCCGGGTTCAGTAAACCTGGTTGAATGTCTTTAAGGGTGACTTTTATTTCCATATCCAGTTCCTTGATTTTCATCCAGATTTTGCTCGGATAAAGCATGCAATCCCCGAGCAATACAGGGTCATTGTATAGGACTTTGAGTTCGGGGTTCTCTAAAGAGATTGGCGACAGTGTTTGTCTGTCGAACTCTGCCCATCCCGTTTCGCCTTGATGGGAAAAGCTGATACAGATTGGTTCATAATCTTTAAGGCCTCTTTCCCCACTGCATGGAACTACTTCGGCATCTTGCGTCACTGCCACACCCCAGGGATTCAATAGCCAAGATGCCTCTTTAATGAGGTACGCCATCTCCTTGCCATTTTTGAGTTTATCATTAATACTGGTAACATATACTACTTTATGCGATGGTATAAAGAGATAAAAGGCTCTTTTCCCAACCAGGCAATCAAAGACGGTTACGCCAAAGGGACCATAACCTGTCACTCTGGCAAGCCTTCCTTCATGTGTCCTTGTCCACATAACCTGGCCTTTGATTTCAGGCTGAGCCTGATCATGGATCGCGAGCTTCAATTTGACTCTGGACTTAAGGCCGGAGAGTTGATTTGCCCGCAGGCTCATAGCATTTAATATGTCTCCATTTGCGATCCTGGAACCGATGTGAACATCTGGCAGCCTTTTCGATTTTCCGGCGCAGCCAGAAAGGCAGGCGCAGATCAGAAGCGCTGGAGTAATGGCAAGCAGGAGGTCGTGTATTATTTTTTTTATAGCAGGTTCCATAAAATGCACCGAGCGCAGTCCATGCTGTCCTATGAAAAGGCAGATATCGTGTAGCACGGGATTTTTGAAATAAAAAACGGCATTGGAAAGAACCAGGTATTTTTTATCTGTTATTGAGATAAACGTCCAGATAAAATAAAACTGAGTATCAAGGAAAGGCATAAAGGCTATGGAACAGGATATCGGAAAGGCATTAACATACCAGATAAAGAGAGAGATAGCAGAGAGGTACTTCGGCTACAGAAAAATCATAGAAGAAGACAGGCATGCCCTTGAGGCCATGATCCGTGATCTTCGCTTTTTATACGAACAAAAGATAGGGAGGGATATAGTCAGAATATATGTCCTTTTGAGAGACCCTGACCTGATTGACGAATTCTTAAGGTTTGCGGGTTGGGAAGACCGGCCTTTTTTCGATAAGTATGTGGCGGAATCGGCAACGATCATGGAGCAGATCTTTAAGGATATGGAAATCCATGGCTGGAAATCACATTCCAGGTTCACCAATCTTTTTTTGGATAGTTATGAAAGACTCTACCTGGATACATTTGAATACAGGAAAAAGTTGGATGAGGTGCTGGAGGAGGCCAAGATTATAGACGAAGAGATCCGCCAGTTTAAAGAAAAATTCTCCCTTGAGGAAATCATGAGCTTCTTGAGGACCTTAGACAGAAGGGATGATCTTACTGGTGTATTAGGTGAGAATCTGTCAGAAGGTAAAGTGGAAGAACTGCCATCCCGTCTTGATCTGGCCCCTGTCGGCGACCTTGAGAAGTTATTGCCCGGAGTGCCGGAACTGCCGGTGCCAAATAAGGCGAAGAGCAGTTTGAAAAATCTTGCCAATAGAACAATCAAGGCCCATAAAGAGGAAGTTCTCAAGGCCGCCGGAAACTAAACGGATTTGGGGTATACATCGAAGGAGAACAGTCACAATGGATGCAGGCAACAATAAGCCCGAGGATATTCAACGTACCTGGCACACTGTAACAGTACCTTTGGGGGCCGATACCTATGATGTCCTCATAGGTCATGGACTCTTGAAGGTGTTGGGAGGGGATCTCGATTCGGTGTTGCCCGCTCCGCGATACGTAATCATCACTGATTCTAATGTGGAGAGTCACATTGGGATGGATCTCGTCAAGTTGCTGAGGCAGGCCGGGATACGGGTTGAATTGTTGTCTTTTGCAGCAGGCGAGAATTCAAAGAATATGGATACAGTGGTGGATCTCGCTCGCAGGATGGTGCACCTGGGTGCGGATAGGCAGACGGCCATACTGGCCCTGGGAGGCGGAGTAGTTGGGGATGTGGCGGGATTTCTTGCCTCCATCTATATGCGGGGCATACTGCTTGTGCAGATCCCTACCACACTCCTTGCCCAGGTAGATAGTTCGGTAGGCGGAAAGACAGGGGTTGATCTGCCTGAGGGAAAAAATCTCCTCGGGACCTTTTACCAGCCTGAAAGAGTATATGCGGACATAGGGGTGTTGACTACTCTGCCCCAGGCCGAGATCAGAAACGGTCTTGCTGAAGTAGTAAAGTATGGAATGATCCGGAGTCCGGGGCTGTTCGATTTTCTTGAACAGAAGTGGCGGGATATAGTAAGTCTCGAGCCACGTGCCACGGCTCACATAGTCTTCAGCTCCTGTTCCATAAAGGCTAATGTGGTATCTGCTGATGAGCGCGAGGGAGATCTGAGGCGTATCCTTAACTTCGGGCACACTGTGGGTCATGCAGTGGAGGCGGCAGCAAACTATCAGATCCCTCACGGAGAAGCGGTTTCCATGGGCATGGTGGTGGTTTCAAGGATCTCTGTAGCAAAGGGCTTGATGCCAGAGGGAGATCTTGATAGGCTGCTCAGGCTTCTGGACAGATTAAATCTCCCCGGGAAGATCCCTGCAAACCTCTCAAGAAAAGAGTTGATAGATCTCCTGCGGCATGACAAAAAGGCAAGGTCAGGGAGACCTCACTTTGTCCTGAGCCGCGGAATCGGTCAAATTCTTGTCACGGATGATGTCAGCAGAGAGGAGCTGGATGTGGCTATTGAGGCCTCACAAGGCTAAATTTTTTTGGTCCTTACTTCCCTCCTCCTGTCTTTTGACAAATGAAAGGTCAGGATAGTACCTTTATTTACTGACGACTCGATAGCTATACTCCCGAACTGCTCTTCTACTATCCTGTCGGCAAAAGTAAGCCCCATACCTATGTGCCCTGTCTTGGTAGTGAAAAAAGGGCTGAAGACGTTTGGGAGCACTTCGGGTTTTATTCCTGAGCCCCTATCCTTTATATAAAAGGCACAGACTTGGGGACCGTTATCCACCGATTCTACCCGGAACTCTATGGTCTTCTCCGTGTCTTTATGCTCATAGGCATCACAGGCATTGATGACAACGGCTTCAAGTGCCCTGATAAATATCCTGGGATCTGCCAGAACCCTTTCCTTCGGCAGGGAAAACGGGATCCTGGAGATCCACTTTGCCCCATGGCTTTCGGCAAGCTTCATCAGATGGGGCTCAATATTCTCGAGCAGACATTTAACGGAAAGAGGCTCTAATTTCGGTTTATCCAGATTGATAAATTCATTGAGAGTGTTCAGCAGGAGTTCCAGGCGAGCTGATTCGTCAATAATTGCCTGAATATGTTCAGGTTTCTGGAGATCCATCTTGGCAAGGCGCCTTGAAAAACCTCCGATTGTCAGTACCGGATTCCGGATCTGATGGCTGATATCGTTCAACATCCGCCCCAGAAAGACCAGGCGCCCTGACCTGATAAGTTCCCATTCAATGTTCTTGAGCCTGGTTATGTCATTGATGGTTATGATTACCTCTATGCCTTCTCCCCATTGCCAGGATGAAGTGGATAGAAATCCCATGAAATTGGAGCCATCCGGCCTGCGGAGCATGGCCTCTCCTTCGAATTCACCTTGGGAGCGGGTAATCTTGAGGATGTTGGAGAGAAACACTTCCCGGTCTTCTGGCATAAAGATCTCAGACAGAGGACTGCCCTCAAGCTCTTTTTTCTCGGTTTCGAATATCATGGCAGCCTTGCTGTTGGCAAACACTATGCGGTCAAAGGTATCCACCACAAGGATAGCGCTGTTTATTATCTCAAGGATGTGAGCAATCAGCTTGGGCTGAGGTGCTTCAAATTCATTAAGCATGCCGGCTGCTTCTCCAATTATTAAAAAATACCTATTATTTCTTCTATAGGCAAATTATTCGTTCTTTTCAAGCTGCAGCAAGAGTGCCTTGATCTCCAGACCGCATGAAAAGCCGACAAGGCTTCCTCCTTTCCCGATTACTCTATGACAGGGTATAATAATGGGAAGCGGATTAGACTTGAGTGCCTGTCCTACTGCCCTGGGCGAACTGCAACCGACTTCGGAAGCGATCTCGCTATATGACCTCAGTCCCCCAAAAGGAATACGAGCTGTTGCATCCCATACCATTTTCTGAAAAGCCGTTCCCCTTAGCTTAAACGGAATTGATGACCTGTTTAATTTTCCTTCAAGGATTTTCCTGAGCTTTTGGGCAAGGGGCGAAAAGGCCCAACTTTCCGTCTCGTTGGCAAAATCGAGCTTGATGCGGATCAGAAAGCCGTTCTCCCACTCTCCCCGGACCTCCAGTGTGCGATTGAGTATTTGAAGATAAAAGATTTTGTTTTTTATCATTCTATTATCTCAGAAATCCAAGAAATGACATAGGTATCAGGAATCAAGTGTAGTGCTCATAACCCTGATAAGTAATATCTATGACGCCTTGAGACGTTTTCAAGAGTATCCCGTCATTCCGCACTATTTTTCCGATTCGGAACGGTCCATACCCCAGAACCTCTGCAGCAATCTTTCGCACTCCAGGCTCATTTTTTTTTGACACGGTCCAAAGGAGCTCAAGATCTTCGCCTCCTGTAACGGCAAGATTTAACGGCGATATTCCCAAAATCCTGGACGCTCTCTTTAGGGCGCCGGAAACCGGTATTTTCCTTGCCCAGACCTCGGCGCCGACCCCGCTGTTTTTGCATACATGGGCAAGATCTGTGGCAATGCCGTCAGAGATGTCTATGGCGGTCTGGACCATTCCGCTTGCAGCCAGGGCCTGTCCCAGCGCCACGCGGGGCTCGGGGTCCAGATGTCTGCTTAAAAGCCGTTTCAGGACAGCCCTTGATATCCCGTGCATCCCCTTTTGCCTTCCAAGAGATCTTCTCTTCTTCCGGTGCCTTTTTAACCATTCAAGCCCTGCCGCGGCTTCTCCAAGATTACCCGAACAGTAGATCAGGTCTTCTGGCTGTGCACTACTACGGCTCAGCCATTTGCCTTCTGCTACTTCTCCAATCAAGGTGAGGCCGAGTAAGAGACAGTCCGGGGCGCCTACAGTATCTCCTCCGATCAGCCTTACTCCGTATTCGGATAGTCGTGACAGCAGTCCCTCAGAGAAACTACTCCAAAAACTGTCAGCAAGTCCTGGACGCACGGCCAGGTTCAGAAGGGCCCAGCGGGGATTTCCCCCCATAGCCGCTGCATCGCTCAAATTTACAGCCGCCGTTTTTCTCCCCAGGTGCCACGGATCAAAATAGTCAAGATCAAAATGAATTGACTCAACAAGTGTATCAGTAGTGATTATTAAATGGCGGCCGGGACTTGGAGCTACCACGGCGCAGTCATCGCCTATGCTCACCAGTACGGAGGAATCCTTTATCGGCGTTTCAGCCAGACGCTGTATTTTAGTAATGAGATCTCTTTCCATTCATTCTTTTGACTATCCTACTATGTCCAGATTGCTGAAGAAATAGGCTATTTCTGTGGCAGCGGTCCCAGAGGCATCGGAGCCATGCACCACGTTTTTTTCAATATCCGTGGCAAAATCAGCCCTTATAGTACCAGGCTTTGCTTCCTTGTAGTTGGTAGCCCCCATGAGCTCCCGGACGCGCCTGATGGCATCTTGACCCTCAAGGACCATGACTATTATTGGTCCGGATGACATGAAACCAGTGAGGCTTTCGAAAAAGGGTTTTTCTCTATGAACTGCATAGAATCCTTCTGCCTCCTTCTTGGTCAGGCATATCATCTTCATAGCAACTATTCGGAATCCAGCACCTTCAAAGCGCCTAATGACCTCCCCGATAAGTCGCCTGGACACGCCGTCCGGCTTGATAATGGATAATGTACGTTCCATTCTGATTAGTTCTCCTTTTTAGTTATTCGAATTTCATCTTTGTCTGTAGTAAAAAAATGAGTGTAAGGCAAATATTGGCAGTCTCCTTTGTTCATTGATGATTTCTTGACTTCAATTTTTACCTTTATTAGATTATTTTAGTATTTTTTGTGCGAGAGTGGCGGAATTGGTATACGCACTGGACTTAGGATCCAGCGGGATCAAACCTATGCGAGTTCAAGTCTCGCCTCTCGCACCAAAAAATTTTTGCATAGTCTCGTGCGTTTTTGCCGGCCCCTGCGATGCCTTTATTTTTCTCTTTAAAGATATTATTAAATAAATGAGCCCTCTGCAAAATTTTTGGAGCTTTGTGAACTGCTCAATTTGATCTTGTAAAGAAAGGTAAAAATTAATGAAGGTTTCAGTCGAAGATATTGGTCCTATTCAGAAACGTCTTTTAGTAGAAATACCCGCTGACATGGTGTCTAAGGAGTTCGACAGTGCGTACAGGCAACTGAAAAAGAGAGTAAATATTAAAGGTTTCAGAAAGGGTAAGGCCCCTCGCAGCATACTGGAGCGTCACTACGGTCCGCAGGTAGAAAGTGAGGTGCTTGAGAGCCTCATTAAACAGAGCCTGCCAGAGGCCCTTAAGGAGGCAAACGTTGAACTGTTACTTGATCCCCAGTTGGACTTAACTTCTCCCTTAAAGACCGCCGAGTCTTTTTCTTATTCAGCCCTTCTGGATCTCTGGCCTGAGTTTGAACTGCCAAAATATAAGGGCCTTGAATTGATAGAGCCCGTAGTGGAAGTCAGTGAAGAGGAAATCCAGGAGCAGCTTGAGGCCTTGCGACGCCATTTTGCAACAGTAGAGTCTGCGGGAGAAGATCGTCCTGTGGAAAAGGAAGACCTTGCCGTAATTGATTATGCAGGGGAGATAGATGGTGAGCCCGTAGATGGCCTTTCGGAAAAAAATTACTATCTGGAAGTTGGCGCAGGCTATTTCAATTCCGTGTTTGAAGAACAAATGCTGGGAATGACTAAAGGCATTGAGAAGTCTATTGAGGTCAGCTATCCTGAAGATGCTTTAAATGCAAAGGTCGCCGGCAAGACTGTCAAATTCAAGGTAGTGTTAAAAGATATAAAAAAGCGGATATTGCCGGAATTGAATGACGATTTTGCTAAGCAGGTCGGAGCAGACATCAAGACCGTTGAAGAATTGAGGGATCGTTTGCGCAATCAGCTGGAGGAGGACAAAAAGAAGGCTGCAAAAAGCAGCTTGAGACAGCAATTCCTGGAACAATTGAGGGAACAGGTGGATTTTCCCGTACCTGATAAACTGGTTGATGCAAAGCTCACACAGATGGTTGATAACGTGAGAGGTTATCTTCAGGAACGGGGTGTGGACCTTGAGAGGGCCGGGATCTCAGAGGACCGGCTCCGCGCGAAGATGCGGGAAGACGCAGTTAAACAAGTGAAGACGGAGATTATTTTGGACAAAATTGCCGAAACAGAAAACATTGCCGTGGACCATGACGAGGTTTCCGAATATACTAAGTATATAGAGGGCCGATCCAAACAACTCGGTGTGGATAAGAGGCAGCTACAGAACGCAGTGGTACGGAACGTGCTTCCAAAATTGCGGGCGAAGAAGACCGTGGATTTTCTTTTGAAACAGGTAGTTGTAAAACCGGCCTCCAGGGAGATTGATTAAATGCCATTGATACCTATTGTTATAGAACAAAGCCCAAGGGGTGAAAGGGCCTATGATATATACTCGCGCCTCCTTAAAGAACGTATAGTATTTTTAGGGGGTATAGTCGATGATGACATAGCCAACCTTATTATAGCCCAATTTCTCTTTCTGGAAGCAGAAGACCCCGAAAGGGATATAACACTTTACATAAACTCGCCCGGCGGAATGGTTACTGCAGGTTTAGCTATTTATGACACCATGCAGTACATCAAGCCTGATGTAAGCACACTTTGCCTTGGTCAGGCGGCCAGCATGGGCGCGATGCTTCTTGCTGCAGGTGCCAAAGGTAAACGTTATACCCTTCCCAACGTACGAATCCTGATCCATCAGCCCATGGGCGGATTCCAGGGACAGGCGACAGATATTGATATCCATGCCAGAGAGATCTTGAAGTTGCGTGAAAAGTTGAATGAGATTCTGGCAGCCCATTCCGGCCAGCCTATTGAAACGATTCAGGAGGATACGGAAAGGGATTTTTTTATGAGCGGGGAAGAGGCCAGAGAGTATGGGCTTGTGGATAAAGTAATTACAAAACGTGATATCACCGCCCGGGAGGATAAGCCGAATGGCTAGGAAAAAAGATCTTGAAAACCAGAAAGATTTACACTGCTCATTCTGCGGGAAGGGTCAGGAAGAGGTAAAAAAGCTCATAGCCGGGCCCAGCGTATATATCTGTGACGAATGCATAGAACTCTGCAATGATATAATAGCCGAGGAATTTAACGATGAAAACGAGATTGGCAGCGCAGGGAGCAATATCCTCAAACCTGCTGAAATTAAAACCTTTCTGGATGAATATGTTATTGGTCAGGAGATGGCCAAGAAGATCCTTTCTGTTGCCGTACACAATCATTATAAACGTATCGACTCCAGGATCAATATGGAGGATGTGGAACTACAGAAAAGCAACATAGTACTTATTGGGCCGACCGGCAGCGGAAAGACCCTTTTGGCTCAGATTCTGGCCAAGATCCTTAATGTGCCATTCACACTGGCAGACGCCACCACACTGACAGAGGCAGGGTATGTAGGGGAGGATGTGGAAAATATTATACTGAAACTCTTACAGGCATCTGACTATGACGTGGAGCTTGCAAGCCGTGGAATCGTATATATAGATGAAATCGACAAAATAGCAAAAAAAACGGACAGCGCCTCCATTACAAGAGACGTGTCGGGAGAAGGCGTTCAGCAGGCACTTCTGAAGATCATGGAAGGTACCGTGGCCAATGTGCCCCCGAAGGGCGGGCGCAAACATCCACAGCAGGACTTTGTTAAGGTTGATACCACTGATATATTATTCATATGCGGTGGTGCTTTTGTAGGTCTGGATTCCATCGTCAAGACAAGAATGGGCAAGTTCTCCATAGGTTTTGGCGCTGATGTTCAGGGTGCACGAGATCTTTCGCTTGGGGAGATACTCAGGGAAGTTCAGCCGGAAGACTTAATAAAATATGGACTGATTCCGGAGTTCGTCGGCAGAATTCCGGTTATTGCGACCCTGGAGGAATTGGACGAAGATGCTCTGGTAAAGATTCTCAGGGAGCCCAGGAACGCTCTGATTAAGCAGTTCCAGAAGCTCTTTGCCATGGATGATATTGACCTGCACTTTACTGATGGGGCAATAAAGGCCATTGCCAAGGAGGCGACAAAGAAAAAAACCGGGGCCCGGGGATTGCGGGCGATTCTTGAGCAGGCCATGTTGAATGTGATGTATGAGCTTCCATCCAGGGAGGAAGATGTTAAAGAGTGTGTAATAACCGAGGATACAATCCTCAATAAGTCAGAGCCCATACTTCTCTATGAATCAAGGGCCAAGGCGTCTTAAGCAGGTCATTGGGAGTAAATATTCTTATGGACCCGTTATATCCTGCCTTGAAGCGGTTTGCCTTTTTTCGGGTTTCAAAGCTTACTCGCGGAATCATATTTCAGGATTCTTTGCAGTGTAATCAGTGCTGGATCAGCATTGATAATATGGAATGAGGATTGCTTGTATTTTTTTCAATAGGTCTTATAATTTATAATCAAATTAAACAAAAAACCAAATTACGGTCCGGCTGGCCTTAAAAGACGCAATAAATTTATGAGTGGAAAAAACAAAACACTGACTGTTTCACTACTGCCGCTTCGCGACATCGTCCTTTTCCCGCATATGGTGGTCCCTCTTTTTGTCGGGCGTGATAAGTCAGTAGAGGCCATAGAACAGGCCATGTCCTTGAGCCAGGAGATATTGTTAGCTACCCAAAAGGATGCCAAGGTGGATGATCCAATAGAGAAGGACATCTATCGGACAGGGACACTTGGCACAATACTCCAGTTGCTTCGTCTGCCTGATGGCACAGTCAAGGCCCTGATAGAAGGCAAACGACGGGCCGAGATCAAGCGTTACATTCCCAATCAGGAATATTTTATGGTGGAGGCAGAGCCTTTGCCGCAAATATCAGACCGCTCGCCTGAGATAGAGGCCCTTATACGAGTCACGGTTAATGCCTTTGAAGAGTATGTAAAATATAACAAGAAGATCCCCTCTGAAGTGGCCCTTTCTATTTTTTCCATAACAGATCCTTCCCGATTGTCAGATACCATTGCTTCCCACATACCGCTGAAGATCTCTGATAAACAGTCCCTGCTGGAGCAGGTCCATCCCGGCAGACGACTTGAGCGGCTTTATGAGCTCATGCGTTCCGAGATACAGGTCGTTCAGATGGAACAGCGGGTAAAAGAACGCGTTAAGAAGCAGATGGAAAAAAACCAGAGAGACTATTATCTCAATGAGCAGATCAAGGCCATCCAAAAGGAGATGGGCCAGAAAGAGGACTCCCAGGCCGATCTGAGAGATATTGAACTTCGTATAAAACGCAAGCGTCTGACCAGAGAGGCGGCGGCCAAGATCCGGCGTGAATTCAATAAGCTGAAGATGATGGCCCCCTTGTCCGCTGAAGCCACCGTGGTGAGGAACTATATTGACTGGATACTGGCGCTGCCCTGGTTTGAGAAAGCCAGGGACAAACACGACATAGTTGAAGCAGAGCGAATCCTCAATGAAGACCACTACGGCCTGGAAAAACCCAAGGAACGAATTCTGGAATATCTGGCCGTCCAGAGCCTGGTAAAGAAAATGAAAGGGCCGATCTTGTGTCTGGTCGGGCCTCCGGGCGTTGGGAAAACCTCACTCGCGAAATCAGTGGCCCGGGCCCTGGGAAGGAATTTTGTACGTCTTTCCCTTGGAGGTGTGAGGGATGAGGCGGAAATCCGCGGCCACCGGCGTACATATATTGGCGCAATGCCTGGGAAAATCATCCAGTCGCTCAGAAAGGCCAAGTCCAGCAACCCTGTGTTCTGCATAGACGAGGTGGACAAAATGAGTTCAGACTTTCGTGGAGACCCTGCATCCGCACTCCTGGAGGTCCTGGACCCGGAGCAGAACTTCGCTTTTAATGATCATTATTTGGATCTGGATTATGATCTTTCCCGGGTGATGTTTATTACGACCGCAAATGCCCTTCATCGCATCCCGCTACCCCTTCAGGACAGAATGGAAATTATAGAACTCCCGGGATATACTGAGGAGGAAAAGCTGGAGATAGCAAATGGTTACTTGCTCCCAAGGCAGCTTGAAGCCCATGGTCTGAATCCTGAACAGCTTCAGATAAGTAATGGAGCCGTTTTGGAAATAATCCGTTCGTACACCAGAGAGGCCGGTGTCAGAAACCTCGAGCGTTTTTTGGCCTCAATCTGCCGCAAGGTGGCTATGGAAGTAGTGCGCAATCGGGAGAAAAACCAGGTAATCAAGGTCAACCAATCGTCTCTCAATAAGTACCTCGGTATCCCTCGTTATCGTTTCGGGCAGACAGATGAAAACGCACAGACAGGTGTGGCTACAGGTCTTGCCTGGTCCGAAACCGGAGGATCCCTGCTTCAGATAGAGGCCGTCATTATGCCTGGAAAAGGCGAGCTGACCATTACGGGCAAGCTGGGTGATGTCATGCAGGAATCCGCCCGTGCAGCTATGAGTTATGTACGCTCAAGAGCCCATGAGTTCAGACTGCCCTGGGATTTTTATCAAAAAGTCGATATTCACATACATGTGCCCGAGGGCGGCATACCTAAAGACGGCCCATCGGCAGGTATCACCATTGCCACGGCAATAGCGTCCGCCCTTCTAAAGATTCCTGTCAGGCACAATGTAGCCATGACCGGGGAGATCACCTTGAGGGGCAGGATACTCCCGATAGGTGGCCTCAAAGAGAAGCTCCTTGCAGCAAGACGCGGGGGTATTGAGCTGGTTCTGATGCCAAAGGAAAATGAGAGAGAATTGAAAGAAATTCCTGCCAAGGTGACACGCTCTATTCATATCCAGTCGATCGAGCATATGGATGATGTGCTTAAGCATGCCCTTGTCCTCGAAGATCCCGACAGCCTGTTTGCCGGCCCGGGTCCCCCGGAGACCCCATGTTGGTTTACAGAGCAGAAGCAGCAAACCGAAATTCATGCACCTCATTAGTCTTGCAGACGGCCCTTCTGATTAAACATTTCCGTCCTGCTTATCGATAAGCTCGCTAGGGCAGAGCCTCGGATCAATCTAATTTTAAGAGAGGGACGAAATATGTTAAAAGGAATTCTTTGTTCTATTTTTCTGGTACTTTTTCTGTTTATTTCTGCATTTGCTGCAATAAATCTTAATACCGCGGATAAGGCCGCTCTGGAATCCATAAGCGGAATCGGACCGGCAAAGGCGGCGGCCATAATAAAATACAGGGATGCGCACGGTTCGTTCAAGAGCGTGGATGAACTTTTGAACGTCAAGGGTATCGGGCCGAAAATGCTTGAAAATATCAAGGGACAGGTGGAAATTACACATTAGGTCCTGATCAATCAGGGATTCTCAGGTATAAAAGGACTGAACGTTTTCTCCGATAGGTGCTCTGCCCGCCAGTCTACCGACAATCGAAAACGGCCTCATTTTCTTTAATTCCTGAAGTACATGTAAATTCTCTCATTAACGCTTAAACTCGGGCAGGTACCCGCTTACTTCGGTAAGCATGGTATCCACTTCGCGATAGGTCCTCTTTAGTTCATTCAAGGCGCTGCCCATCAGAGGAATATTTTTGGATACCTTGATACGCCCGAGTTCCAGCAATCTCAAGGCATGCCCGACTACGCGATCAAAGTTGTTGACAGAAAGTATCAGCTTGGGGATCTTCTCCGCATCGTCCTCGCTCAAGTCTTGCTGGGAAATCCGGATCACATAACGGGAGATGGCGTCCCGCAGGCTGCCGACAGCCTTTCCATACTCTTCCACGCGGTTCAGGAGCCTCTCGTCATTATACATGAATCCATCCATGGCATACTTTATCATATTACGGGAGATTTCACCCAGCCTGACTATTTCCTTGATTGCCAGCTCAATGGCAATAACAGGTTCCTCAATATATCTGTCATCAAGATATTGCGGGGTCTCCATGCCGGGTTTTTCAACCGGCCCGGCAGGGACAATCCAGCAAATGAACCTTGAAAAGTGCCCCACGATCGGCAGGAACAAAAAGGCGTCCATTAACTTTATCATTACGTGAATGTTGGCAATCTGGTGGGCGAGGCTGCCACCCATTTTGGGAATTATCCAGAGATAAAACTGATAGAAGACCACCAGGGTCAGAAATGCGCCGAAGAAATTAAAAAAAGTATGCGAAATCGCCGCGCGTTTAGATTCTATATCAGTACCAATGCTCGCAATAAGCGCTGTTACGCAGGTTCCGATATTGCAACCCAGGATCAGCGGAATTGCTTCTTTCAGATCACCCACCACGCCCTGGGACGCAAGCATGACCAGGATGCTTACTGTAATGCCGCTGCTCTGGACAATTGCCGTGGCAACTGTTCCCACTGCCAAACCTATCAGAATTCCCTTAGGGCTGCCGCTGCTCAACAGAAAGAGATCCTTAATAGTCTGGTGAGACCCAGCGGGGATCGCCCTTTTCATAAGAACAAGGCCCAGAAACAGTATTCCAAAGCCGAGCAGGACCAATCCGCCGTCCTTGACCCTGGCGTTCTTGAAGAACAGGTGCAGGACCATGCCCAGCCCTACGGCCGGAAGGGCCCATTGTTCAGGGTTAAAGGCAACAAGCTGGGCGGTTACCGTGGATCCTATGTTTGCCCCGAGAATTACCCCTATAGACTGGAAAAAGTCCATAAGACCCGCATTGATGAGACCAATAACCATGACGGTGGTGGCACTGCTGCTCTGGATAATTCCGGTCACGATAGTACCAAGCAGCAAGCCGTAAACAGGACGTCTCGTAATGGTTCCCAGCCCTCTTTTCATCCTGTCGCCAACTACTCTCTGGAGGTTTTCGCTCATGAGGTGAAGACCGAAAAGAAAGAGCCCGAGCCCTCCAAAGACCTGAAACAGGACGGCCTTCACGGGGATTCAACCCCCTGGAGGACATCAAAGAAAATTTCTGTCTCCCGATCTTTCCCGGCCTGGAGGGAAGAAGTTTCGAAAGGCGGTACCGGAAAGGCCGTCAAGGCAGAGATAAACACTCAAATATTACCTTTTTGTCGTGCTTCATATCCTCTCTCGTATCACAAGGACATAGAGACGATCAGCCGCGTCTTCTATAATGTCTGAGATATCGGTAATCCTTCTGAAGAATCGATCCAATTGGATCTTGTTGGCAAGGGGAACATCAGAGTGGAAAATGGCTATCAACAGGGCCTCTTCCTTTTTGTCAATCTCTGATTCCATGACACCAATAGAGTTGATCTTTTCCTTAATGGCAGCAAGGACGTCATGTGCCTGTAAGGCGTCATAGGGTGCAAAAAGTCTCACGGCTTCTTGAAAAACACGAAACATCTCCATTATTATCTCAACGATCTCGCGGAGGGTCTCCACATAGCCCTTCGGGACTTCCGGGCTCTGATATACCACAACATCAGAGGCCGTTTCGGCCTTGTTGGCAATCTCATCCACACAATCGGTCATCATATAGATATCTTTTCGCTCAATAGGGAGGAAGGCCCCGGAGAACAGGTAGTCGCCAATCTCTCTGCGCAGCGTATCGGCTTCGGTCTCAATATGGTCGCAGTTGTCATGAATCGTTTGGGCCTTGGCAAAATCCCCTTGAAAATAGGCCTCAAAACAATCCTGAAAACACGCCAGGCACTCTCCCACCTTTTGGACATGTTCATCTATGAGTTTTTTTACGTGTCTTTCCTTTTCTGTGAACATTTCAACCTCCGCTGTGCTGCTTTTATATAAAATATCACGGTTCCGGCAGGATATGAACAGGCCATTCAAATGGCAGGTTTTCCTGATATGACTATTGAGTTAGCTCCGCATCATATGCTGATTGTAACGAATTATTGGATGATCATCCCTTGGAGCGACTTGCGGAAGTCCCGCAGTTTTCCCGGCTTTTGCAGTACGGGAGCCCTGGCTCCGGAGCGCAGCGGAGGAGAACAGGGAGGGTCCCATGCTGCAAAAGCCTCAGAAAACAGGGGACGAGAGCACTGGAGGGACAAGGGATGATTATCCGATAATCAAAGACTATATATCGAAGCGGAGCTAACTCAATAGTCATATTGTCTGAAAATAGACAAGCAGTTACTTTTCGGGTTTCACGGCCCGTTCATTGCGGACCGGAGAGGCAGTGCAATCCGGCCCGCTACCCAAAACCCTGTAAAAGGCAAACCGCTTCCGCGGCAGGGCACGGATGGCAACTCCAAGGCGCAGTGGACCACGGACGGGTTCACTGAATATTTACATTTGTGGACAAAGCTGTCAAGAACGATCGATTAAGTGTTGTCAGTTTCTTCTGGATATTTCATATAAGATACAGGCAGCAAGCACCGGGTAGGCTGCTTGCCATACAATTACTGCCATTGGTCTGAAGATTCTTTCATAGAGCAACCATTTTTTGAGTCAACTCCTCAATTTT
>PQXD01000006.1:30269-52019 GCA_003194485.1 Deltaproteobacteria bacterium | reverse complement strand
CTATTGTAATTGACTCATGGGAGGTTGTGGGTATCGAAGGTTTGACCACTGCAGGGTTTTATGGGCCGCTTGGCAGTGGCAGCCATGAAACCCATAAAGATTTCGTGGCCAATCCCATAAATGCGGTCGTCGTTTTGCAGGATCCTTACAAAGAAAACAATCCCGATTCCAAGACCCTGGTTATCCTGACCAACAGCCCTGCAAGTAAACCGTTAAAGGTCTATGACGGGTATGATCCCCGCAGCGAAATTGAAAACTCCCTGTTTCGGGAAGCAAAGCAGGCGTGGTTCATCCAGAGGCCTCCACAAAATACCAAGGCTGCTTTTAGAGCCCATGCGTATCTAACCATCTTGACCATGGCCCTGACCACTGCCTATCAAGGCTGGATGGATCAACAGGATAAATTGGAACAGAACGGCCAAGATACCGGAATTCGTAAATTCCGGGAAAAGGTCAAGGAAGAAAACGGCAACAAGCTTATAATCTTTGACCAGGACCGCTACGCCATCTTTGATGCCTATGAGGTTTTCATTCTCTGCGGTCGTAATGTTCTTATGCCAACCGGAGTTCCTGAAAGGATCACCAAAGAAGATATATTACAAAAGTACAGTGTTCAGCTGGAATGATTTTATTCCTGAACTTTACTGCTCTTTCCTGAAATTCTCCCTCCACCTTTTTTGAGTACTGCTGTTGTCAGAGACAATCTGCCAGCCTCGTTGTTCGAATTTTATACCCCATAAATAATCTGCGCTGTTGCCGTCTCAATCCTGGCTATGGTGGTATTTTTACCCATAGCTTGAGAAAAGACGATCACAGCTTGCCTCTGAAGGCTCAAAAGAGCCTCCTGTGCTGCGTCACAAAATTCGCCTGCGCTTATATGAAATATCCAGAGTTTCTTGTTTTTTGTTGACACCGTAAGAAATGTTTTTTAATATTTATTAAATAGGTTGATAGCTGGAATCATCTACAGCGTCGATCTGTAAGACTATCAAGTGGCAGATCTGTAAATGAAGAGGCTACACTTAGTGCCTCTTTTTTTGTGATTAAGCACTTGAAGAAACATGACACTCTGTATGGATCAGAAATTACCTGCATTGCGGATCCTTTCCGTTTGGGCGTTTCGAACCCATGGCAAGTGCAACACATGGGTCTAAGAGCCCATAGTTTTTCAGGAAAGGAGGTAAAAATCATGGCAAAAGGAACTGTGAAATGGTTCAACGATCAGAAGGGCTTCGGTTTCATCTCTCAAGATGATGGTCCTGACGTCTTCGTCCACTTCAGTGCCATCGAGGGGAACGGATTCAAGTCCCTGGAAGAAGGACAAACAGTGGAATTTGAAGTGGTTGAGGGTCCCAAGGGCCCCCAAGCGTCCAATGTGCATTCTTAGTGCCGACGGTTGTTGAAAACCGGTACCGAAAAGCGGGTTGCTTTCGAGGGCCCGCTTTTTTTTATTTTGCGCTCAGCGATGCACAAACGAATATGAAAGGCTGTAAGGAATTACAGTTGCTTGAAGGAAGGTATTCATGAAACTTTATATTGGGAATTTGCCCTTTAGCGCCACAGAAGCAAAAGTCCGCGAAATGCTTGAGCAGTATGGGGCTCTCCAGTCCTTCGATTGGATTACTGATCGCGATACAGGAAGGCCGCGCGGTTTTTGCTTTGCCGAAATGGATAATGCCGATGCCGATGCCGCCATTAAGGCCCTTAACAGCAAGGACTTTGGTGGACGTAATCTAAAGGTAAACGAAGCAAGGCCACGAAATGACCGCCGCAGGAAGCGCTCCTGGTAAAAGGGTAAGGGTTGACTGGCGAGAAGCGCGATTACTCTTCAAGGCCGTGCCCTGTACCATATTCCAGGTCTTTTAGCACATTGAGGATACGATCAGCCATGGGCGCCATGGATGAGATGGCATCAAGCGGACTTTTCACCCTGGGCAGGACGCCGAAGACCTCTATCTGTCCCATCTCAGCGATTGTCCTCTGGTTGTCCCTCACAATGGAAGAATCTTCGCCTCCCTGGCTGTTAAGTAAGACACCCGTTATTTGAATGTTCCTGTGCCGCAGGGCCTCCAGTGTCAGGAGTGTATGATTCAGTGTGCCAAGACCGCTTCGCGCCACTACAAGAGCCGGCAGATTCAAGTCCGCCACCAGATCTGCCAGAAGCATTGCCCTGTTCAAGGGCACAAGGACCCCGCCGACTCCTTCCACAATAAGGATTTCGCACGATGATTCGAGGCGAAAAAGGGCCCCCCGGATAACTTCGGTCTCAATGGTCACGCCTGCCTTTTCTGCTGCAAGATGCGGAGAGGCGGGGAGCGAGAGGCAATACGGGGCCGCATCAGGGCCAAAACCGGCCGTATCCCGTAACCTATGGATATTCTCAACTGACTTGCTTCCAAGCATCTCATAGATAAAGACACAGTCTTCGGAGAACTTGCTGTTACCGGTGCTGACCCATTTTTGCACCTTGACATCTATTCCCCGATCGACAAGGGCCTTTGCCAGAAGGGCGGTGATAAAGGTCTTGCCCACACCAGTGTCTGTACCGGCTACAAATAGAATCATTGGGGATTGGTTGATCGGGACCCCTCACAGATAAATATCTGATAGGTTGCCCTTATTGCACCAAAATGTTTTTTATAACTTCGCTCTAATTCCAAAAGCCTCGCGCCAGTACGCACTAAAGGCACTTTTGCCGTCCTGGGCGCAACGCCAGTATGCTTCAATCTCCTGAGGAGTGACAGCAGATCCGGATAGGTACGGCAGAGATGGAGTTCCCTTACGTTCCATTTATTAAATGCCCCTGAAAGGAAACCATGCAATGCGGTTCCGTTCGGGAAAGAATCGACCGGCAGACAAAAGCTGTCACCGCATTCATGCCTGAGCGTCCTGTTTAACTCAAAGAGTGTCTCCGGACCAAAGAGTGCAAAAAGCAGGGAACCGGAAGGAGAAAGGATGCGGCAGTATTGTTGTATCGTCCTTTCCAGATTCTCAAACCATTGAAGGGCACTGCTTGAGGTAATAAGATCAAAAGGACCGGAAATGAGAGCAGGGAGGTGCTCGCCATCGGCCCTTTCAAGACGCACCCTGGAATATCGGCCGAGTTTTATTCTCGCCTGGGCAACCATGAGCGGCGAGATGTCAACTGCCAGTATATGTGAGTTTACGAATTTCCGTGCCAGCATCAAGGTATAGGACCCTGTACCGCAGCCGATCTCAAGTATCTTATGATATTTCCTGTTATTGAGCCGGGCCATAAGACAGGCAGCCGTTTCAGGCTGGACATCGGCATAGGTATCATAGGTTGAGGCAGCCATTGAGAAAGACTGTGCCAACCGCGCCTTAATACACACAGAACCTCCTTTCGAATTCTGACGATAGGAAGGGCAAGTGTCCTGCACCTGGTATTACATCAATGGCAACCCCCGGAGGAGGCTCGGGAACTTTATCCAAAGGTGCGATCACATCTTTTTCTCCATGAAAGATACGCATCCGGGTACCTGCATATCCGGACAAATCCGCTGTTTTCCCCTTTAACTTTAAATACATCAATCCCTTCCTGAGTTCGTGCATATCCCACTGTCTGATGCTGGATTCCTCCAGGGAACTGGAAAACCATAGATAATCGGTATATTGTCCCAGGAAACACCGCCGGTAAAATCGCTTCACGGCCGCGCAACGATCCGCCTCCAGGGCCTTAAGTTGTGATAAAATTTCTTCCCGGTCAAAGGCCCCTGGCAAGGAGATGACATAAACGGCCTCGATCATATCTGGATATCCGGCTTGGAAATCAAGGGCAACCCAGGCCCCCAGAGACCAGCCAAGAATACTCACTTTGGCTATATCCCTGCCGAGCAGAAAATCATGGAGCTCTGTTGAAATATCACGATACACAGGCCTCTTGGGCAGGATATAATTATAGGACAGATTAAGCGGAGAAAAAATATCAGAACAAAAGCTCCAGCCCGGTATCAGAACCAAAGATCTTTCATGGCCCCGGCGGATGAGCTCAAAGTCCACGGAACAAGGCCTCCAGAAGCCGGTGCAAATCACCCGCACCGTGATTTGCGGTTACGGATAGACGAATCCTTGCCGTGCCCTCAGGGACAGTCGGGGGCCGAATCGCTTTTACAAAAAAGCCCGCGTCCCGAAGGCTTTCCGCCAGACTGAGCGCACTTTGGCTGTCACCAACCATCACTGGAACGATCTGTGACTCGCTGGGGGTATTAAGACCCAGATCTTCCTTTAAAGCCTGTCTCAGCTCTGATGCCAGCTCGCAGACCCGGCTTCTGCGCTCCGGCTCCTCCTCAAGAAGCTTCACAGCCGCAAGGTTTGCACCTATAACCGCCGGCGGAAGGGCGGTAGAGAAAATAAAGGTCCTGGCCCGATTTAAAAGAAACTGCTTCATCCGGTTCGAGACAGCTACAAAGGCACCATAACCACCCAGGGCCTTTCCGAATGTGCCCAGGATTACATCCACTGCGTCTGCCCCGGTTTGGCTTATGATCCCCTCCCCTTTTGTACCAAATACCCCTGTTGCATGGGCCTCATCTATCATCAGCATGGCCCCATAACGCCCCCTTAGTTCCAGGAGCCCTGATACCGGGGCCTGATCTCCATCCATGCTGTAAACGCTTTCAACCACAATCAGGGCCTTGCGATATCTCGACCTGTGGTTTTTGAGCAGGTCCTCAAGGTGATTCAGATCATTATGCCTGAACCTGTAAAATCGCGCCCTGGATAAAAGGACCCCGTCCACTATGCTTGCATGGTTCAGGCGATCCGAATAGATCACATCGTCCCTTCCGCAGAGGGCCGGGATTATACCTGCATTTGCCAGGTAACCGCTCCCGAAAATGAGGCTCGCTTCTTTTCCTTTCAGAGCGGCAATCGCCGACTCAAGCCTGTGATGGATTTCCAGGTCCCCGCTCATGAGCCTGGAGGCCCGGGCACCTGCTCCCCATTTCTCCATGGCCTTTTTTGCTCCTTCAATAAGGGTGGGGTGGCCAGCCAGGCCCAAATAATCATTGGAGGAAAAATCGACAAGGGTCTTGCCGTTCGCCTTTATCACTCCTCTTTGCAACCCTTCCAGGGGGAAAAGAGATCTAAGAAGCCCGGTCTTATTTTGAACCCGCAACTCGTAGTTGACAAAATCTGTAATACTCTCGAAAGAATCCATATCCAGCCGGGCTAATAAAAGCCGGATTTACCGCTTTAGTGTTTTCCGTATCTTACTTCATCCGCTCCGGGGCATCTCAGTCTACCATGACTCCGGTTTGGAAAAGCAACTTTTTTTGAGCATAATGCTTTTATAAATATAGGTAAATATAGTTTATCAAACCTCATGTCGAGCGAGCATAGCGAGCGGGTGGCTAAAATTATTTTCATGCAAAGTATCTCTACAACGACATTTCACTCAGCACGGCCATCTCTTCGACCTTCTTTTTTCGATGCGACCGATATCCTGTACTGAATCCATCGCACCAATTCCAGCGCTTTATCCACGTCAAAAGTTCTCAAGGGCAGAACCACCTCCAGAAGAATCCTAAGCTGCGAGAGCGTAATGGCTGGAGCTTTCAGCAGAACATAGTATCAGCCTGTGCTCGATAGCGAGGGCTGCCAGATGAGCATCTGGAACCAGAAGTAATTACTTCAGGTGCAGCGTGTGAATTACTATCCTGTGCATTTCTTCTTTGCCTTTCATGGTTTTTAGTACATTTTCTATGTCGAAACGGCCGGGAACCATGCCTATGAATTGTATAAGACACCTTCTCCGGATATCATGGGCCAAGAAGACGGTGCCTTCAGAGCTGAGATATCTTTGGAACAATTTGATGATCGGTCCAATGAATGTCTCATTGTAAATTATCTCTGACCCGCAGATGATATCGTATTTGCCCGTCAAATTCGGGTTATTCCAGTCCAGCCTTTCTACACGCACATTCGGCAAGTTGTTATGTTCAGCATTCATCCTGAGCAATTCGAGAGCATCTTCTTTATAGTCCGTGATAGTGACGTTGTATCCAAAAGCGCCGAGGAAAAGGCCGGTGATGCCCATGCCTGCACCGATTTCCAGAATATTTTTTTGTTTATCAATATTTATTTGAACCAGATGATCAGTCAAAACGATTGAAGCCTCCCAGACCTTTATCCAGAAAGGAAAGCTTTTGACATATTCCTCTCCTTCCCGCTCAAGACGTTCAACAAAGACATCCCAGTTTGCTATGCCATACAGCTCGAGCCTCTTGCCGCCAATGGCGATCGGCATCAGTTCCAGTTCGTATTTGTCGCTGATAGTATTTTCCATTTTCAGATCCCTTTCCTAACGTCTATAGCCTGATCGCTTATAACCTGATCCGCTTATAATACGTTGTCGGCGGCTGTCAATGCCAACCCCTGCCACAAAAAGTGTTCTCCCTCAGCCAGAAAAAGGGATAAACAAGCTACTGAATATGATGAAAATTTAGATCCACTACGTTCCATTCCGCAGGATTGCAAGAGAATATTGGAATGATGGAGTGTTGGATTGTAATTTCATCCAATTCTAATTCATCTCTAACCAAAACCTAACAATTAGGGACAATAATCAAAAATCAAGGCGATTCCATAATATCTTAATGGAGGATAAGGAGATGAAATTGAAAGGTATTGCCATACTTGCACTGGCATTGGTTTTTTCTTTCACATCAAGCATAGTAGTATTGGCAGGAACTCTTGTCATCAAAGGTTCCACCACGGTTTTACCCATTGCACAAAAAGTGGCGGAAGCCTATATGAAGCAAAATCCGGATGTGAAGATCTCTATTTCGGGCGGTGGCTCCGGCAATGGCATGAAGGCCCTTATTGACGGAAGCACTGATATTGCGGACAGCTCCAGGTTCATAAAGCCAAAGGAAGTAAGTCTTGCAGTGGGAAAAGGGGTATATCCAGTACCTTTTGCCGTGGCCTATGACTGTATTGTTCCGGTGGTGCACCCAAGTAATCCTGTGACGAATATTACCATGGATCAGCTTAAGGCAATTTATAAAGGAGAAATCAAAAACTGGAAAGAAGTGGGCGGACCCGACAGGCCGATAGCGGCTATTTCACGCGATACGTCCTCAGGGACTTACGAGGTCTGGCACAAGAAAGTCATGAAAAAGGAAAGGGTTTTCCCAGGGGCCCTGCTCCAGGCATCCAACGGGGCCGTTGCGCAGGCCGTTTCAAAAAACAAAAACGCCATTGGTTACATCAGCCTCGGATATCTGGATAAGGGCATAAAGGCTTTAATGGTAAATCAGATTACGGGATCTGAGGAAACAACCCTGAACGGAACATATCCTGTCAGCAGACCCCTTTATATGTTCACAAAGGGCTGGCCAAAGGGAGATACGCTTAACTTTATCAACTTTGTCTTGAATCCGGAAAAGGGCCAGAAATACGTACGCGACGCAAAGTATGTGCCTTTGTATTAACCTAGGTTGAGCGGTTCAACGTTCACGGTTCCCGGTTAAAGAGCCCTAACCGGCTGTTAACAAAAGGATAAAGCGTCAATAGGGACGAATGTTACATTTCACCCGTTGGGTGAAAGAGGCTAATCTGAGCATTGTGTTATAAAGTTAAGGATATCAGCAGATTATAACCTTTGAACCCTGAACCTGGAACCTGGAACCGATCATTTTAGGATTAAATTGGCCGCATACGGCAGGACTCTTTTTGACAGGATGAACAGGATTTTTATTTATCCTGACAATCCTGTTTATCCTGTCTGAATTAAATTAAGAGGGATCGCTCAAAAAAAGTATGGCAAAAAACAGGCAAACCGGAAAAAGCCGGCAAAGGAAAGAATCGGCGATCCGCTTCTTTTTCTTCTCTGTCGCGCTGACTTCCATAATAACCCTCGCCCTGATCGTTGTCTTCCTATTTATGGAAGGTCTTCCTATCTTCAGCAAGGTCTCTGTTTACGATTTCCTGTTCGGACGGTACTGGTATCCTACTGATGATCCCCCGGATTTTGGCATCTTCCCGCTGATCGTGGCATCCTTGGCTGTTACTGTCATGTCCGCCGTCATTTCCATCCCGCTGGGGGTGATGACCGCCCTCTATCTTGCAGAATCTGCTTCTGCCCGGCTGCGGGAATGGGTCAAACCTATTGTGGAACTTCTGGCAGCCCTTCCCTCTGTTGTCATTGGTTTCTTCGGCATGGTAGTAGTTGCACCTTTCCTTCAGGAAATCTTTGATATCCCCACAGGTTTGAATCTTTTCAATGCGTCGCTCATGCTGGCATTCATGTCCGTCCCGACCATCTGCAGCATCTCTGAAGATGCCATTTATAGTGTACCCATAGAGCTCAAAGAGGCCTCTCTGGCCCTGGGAGCCACCCATTGGGAGACCATCGCCAGGGTAATCCTTCCGGCGTCTCTCTCGGGCATCTCGACTGCCATCATACTGGGCATGTCGAGGGCTATCGGCGAGACCATGGTAGTACTCATGATTGCCGGTGGAGCGGCCCAGTTGCCGTCTTCAATATTTGATCCGGTCCGTCCCATGCCTGCAAGCATTGCAGCAGAAATGGCAGAGGCCCCCTTTCGGAGCGATCACTATTATGCCCTGTTCGCCACTGGCATCGTATTATTTGCTTTCACCCTGCTCTTCAATCTCGTATCCGAATACATCTCCAACAAATACAGGCAGGTTGGAGCTGCAACTTTGTAACCTTGAACCCTGAACGGTGAACCCTGAACCTCTGAACCTTATGAACTCATGAATAAATCAAGCGGTTCCCTGAGGCATCGTAAACTGATCCAGATCGCAATTTTCGGGCTTTTCAGGCTCTCGGCTGCCATCAATGGAATCGCACTGCTTATCGTAGTCTACTTTCTTGTGGCAAGAGGATGGAAGGCCATCAACTGGACATTTCTTACGCAGCCGCCCATGGAATCAATGACTAAAGGCGGAATCCTGCCCTGTATCGTCGGTACCCTCTGCCTGAGTCTGGGTGCCATTCTGGTGGCCCTTCCCATCGGAGTCGCCTCTGCCATCTATCTTAATGAATATGCCCGCCCTGGCCGGCTGCTCCGCGCTATCCGTATAGGGATCAACAACCTTGCCGGTGTGCCTTCAGTGGTCTTTGGTCTCTTCGGTCTTGCCTTCTTTGTAGTATGGTTAAAAATGGGAGTGAGTATCCTTGCCGGTTCCCTGACTCTCGGAGTACTCACCCTGCCTGTAATTATCGGATCTTCCGAGGAGGCCCTGAGGTCCGTTCCGGACACCTATCGGGAGGCGTCCCTGGGCCTTGGGGCCACCAAGTGGCAGACCATCTACCGGGTTGTCCTGCCGGCTGCCCTGCCAGGCATCCTTACCGGCGCCATCCTTGGGATCAGCCGGGCCGCAGGGGAGACCGCGCCCATCATGTTTACAGCAGCCGTGTTCTATACACCTTCTCTGCCGACTTCTGTTTTTGATGAAATCATGGCCCTGCCCTATCATATCTATGTCCTGGCCACGGCCGGAACGGAGATCGAAGCCACCCGCCATCTCCAGTATGGAACTGCCATTGTGCTGATTGTCCTGGTAATGGGCCTGAATCTTATTGCCATTATCTACCGGGCACGCCTCCAGAGACGGATGTAATGCATAATGGAGCACTCTCTAAAAATTAAAATAAAAAACTTGGATTTCTATTATGGTGAGTTTCAGGCCCTTCATGATATCTCCCTGGACCTTTTTGAAAATCAGGTAACCGCCTTCATCGGCCCTTCAGGCTGTGGTAAGAGCACTTTATTGCGTTGCCTGAACCGGATGAATGACCTGATTCCTGCCAGCCGGGTGGAAGGACAGATCCTGCTGGATGATCAGAACATTAACGATCCAAGTGTGGATGTAGTCACCATTCGTCGCAATGTCGGCATGGTATTTCAGAAACCCAATCCTTTCCCAAAAAGCATTTTTGAAAATGTGGCATACGGCCTGAGGGTAAACGGCATAAAAGATAAGGCATACATTACAGACCGAGTAGAAAAGAGTCTTCAGTCAGCGGCCTTGTGGGATGAAGTCAAAGACAGGATTCATGACTCAGCCCTTGGTCTTTCGGGCGGACAGCAACAACGCCTCTGTATTGCCAGGGCCCTGGCAGTGGAGCCTGAAGTGGTACTTATGGATGAGCCGGCATCCGCCCTGGACCCAATCGCTACCCAGAAGATCGAGGAACTGATCCATCAGTTGAAAAAATCATATACAATCATAATTGTTACGCACAATATGCAGCAAGCTGCACGTGTATCTGACGTCACAGCCTTTTTTTATCTGGGAAAACTTATAGAAGTGGATGATACCGAAACGCTTTTTACAAAACCTGAGCTCCAACAGACAGAGGATTACATCACCGGCCGTTTCGGATAGTGAGGGAGTGCCATGCCTATACGCCTACAAAAAGAATTAGAGAAACTGAAAAAGAGGATCCTCTCCCTGGGAGCCATGGTTGAGGAGCGTGTCCGGATGGTTATCCAGGCCCTTGAGTTAAGAGATGCGAATCTTGCAGAAAAGATCATCAGGAGTGACTACGAAATAGATGAATTCGAGATAGAGGTGGAAGAAGACTGCCTGAAGATTCTTGCACTGCATCAGCCGGTTGCCGTGGACCTGCGGTTTCTTATTGCTGTGATCAAGATCAACAACGATCTGGAGAGGGTCGCCGATGAGGCAGTGAACATCGCAGAACGGGTAAAGATCATTGCCAAACGCAAGCGGCTCGATATCCCCTTTGATTATTCCTTAATGGCTGAAAAGACGGCATCCATGCTCAAGAAGAGTCTGGATGCCCTTGTGAACATGGACGATGTCCTGGCGCTGGATGTCCTCAAATTGGATGATGCAATAGATGACATGAAGAATCATGCCTATGACGTGGTAAAACAGGCCATAGGTGAACACCCTGACCGCGTGGCTTATCTGATCAACCTGCTCCTGATGTGCCGTCACCTTGAACGCATAGCAGACCATGCCACCAATATAGCCGAAGAAGTCGTATACATGGTTCAGGGGGAGATCATTCGGCACGGAAAGGGTGCATCAGGAATTTCGTAACAGTTCACCACCCACTCGCTGCGCTCGTGTTCGAGACGCAGAGGACGCAAAGTTTTTTACTATCCTATTATTTTAACCAAAATCTAACCCTATAGTCATCCGGTTTTAACAAACCGGAATCATAATAAGCAAAACCAAAGGATTAGAATTTTTATCAAAAGGAGGTGAGGCTTGTAATCTTTGGAACAAAGCGGAGAGAGGCCCATAATATGTGAAAAGTATAAAGGAAAGGTATGGGAAAAAACATGAAGAAAATTTCACTCATCGTATTTATCGTAACGAGTTTGCTTATAGCATTCGGCATTACCCAGTCTTGGGCTGGGGAAATTGACATTTTGGTCAACAAGCTGGTTGAAAAAGGTATCCTTTCTCATTCAGAGGCCCAACAGCTCTTGAATGAAATGCAAAAAGAGGCGGTTGTATCGGAGGAACAGCATAAGCAGGAGATAGTGAAGGAAATTAAAGATAAGGAACTGGCGGTACCCGAGGCCTTAAAGGGCCTGAAAGTCGGGATGCTTGCGTACGTGGACTATTCAAATGGCATTGAGCCGGAACCTGGTGACAAAGACTCCAGTTTCAACCATTTCAGACTCACCCGGGGTTACCTCACGGTAAAGAAGGAGATCCTCCCATGGATGCGGACACGAATAACCCTTGATATTCACAAGGACGATTACGGGGACTACAAAGAACGTATCAAATATCTCTATGCTGAACTGAGACCGCCTGACATTGGGCCCTTCACCGGCATGAAATCCGAGATCGGCCAAGGGCATATCCCCTGGCTGGACTTTGAAGAGCACGTCAATCCGTATCGCTGCCAGGGTACAATGGCCATAGAGCGGGCAGGGACCTTCAATTCTGCTGATACTGGGATCAGCCTTCGCGGCAATCTTGACGGCAAGCTTGAAGACGCGAAGGAAAGGACGGGAAGCCACCACTATGACGGCCGCTACGGAAGCTGGCACCTTGGGGTCTATAACGGATCAGGTTATCACGCAAGCGAAAAGAATAACAATAAGGTGGTCGATGGACGGCTTACATTGCGTCCCCTGCCTGACGTGATACCAGGTCTCCAGTTAAGCTATTTCGGCCTTTATGGAGAGGGCAATGAGAAGGCCTCAAACGGAGACTACCCGGACTATAAGGTAAACCTTGGCATGCTGAGCTATGAGCACCCGTGGGGAATTTTCACTGCCCAGTATTTTCAGACTGAAGGAAATGCGAAAGGCAGTTGGGTGGATGCAGATGGTGATGCACTGGATACTGAGTGTTACTCCTTTTTCGGGAATCTGAGACTTCCTGTCTTTGACGGGAAGTTCTCCCTGTTTGCCCGTTATGACCATTTTGATCAGGACAAAGACAACAAGATCGGCAATGATGCTGAATACGACATGTATATGGGCGGTCTTGCCTGGGATATTTATAAGGGAAACATGCTCTTGTTGGCGTATGAAACAACTGACTATGGTGACGACGCAGGCAAAAAAGGAAAGGCCCCGGTTTCAGGCAATAGGCTCGGAGACGATCGTAAGGTACAGGTTGTTTGGCAGATCAAATTCTGAGTTTTGCAAGCGGCTCTTTCTATGAGTATAATACAATGCCTCGGAATGACGTGCATTCCGAGGCACTTTTTTGCTACAGCGTCAGAATATGGATCTCTTACCACAGCCTTTTCATCTCTCTGACCAGCCTGAGATCAATATCCAAGTCCCTGCCGGCTACCGTGAGATATCCGCCTATCAGCATTGCATCCGCCCCTGCCCAAAAGGCAAGGCCCTGAAAATCCTTCAACGCTGATTCTCTTCCTCCTGCAATACGTACGGCCTTTCCCGGAAAGATCAATCTGAATACGGCTATGGTCCGCAGTATCTCCTCCACTGACAGGGGAGGCTGTGAAGCCAAGGGAGTCCCCGGAATCGGGACCAGGATATTTATCGGGACAGAGTCCACCTCAAGACCGGCCAGCGTAAGTGCCATTGAAACCCTGTCTTCAGCAGATTCCCCAAGGCCTATGATCCCCCCTGAGCATACCTCAAGCCCTGCCTCCTTTGCGGTACGAATAGTGGAGATACGGTCCTCGAAGCTATGGGTGGAGATTACTTTCGGGAAGAATGATTCTGAAGTCTCAATATTGTGGTGATAACGGCTGAGACTGGCCAATTTCAGGGTTGTAAGCGCCTCAAAGTCCAAGATGCCAAGTGATGCGCATACACTTATCCCGACATTGTTACTTATTTGCTCTATTACCACTGCCAGCTCATCCACTTCGGACCTGGCAAGACCACGGCCGCTCGTCACCAGGCTGAATCTTGAAGCGCCTGCATCCTTGGCCCTTTCAGCCCTTTCCAGAATTTCATTGGCCGGCTTGAGAGGGTAAACAGGACTCCCTGTCCTGTATCTGGAGGACTGGGCACAAAATGCGCAGTCTTCAGGGCACCTTCCGGACTTCACATTCATTATGGTGCACAGAGAAAAGCTCCTGCCCCTCTCCCTCAGCTTTGCGGCACGGGCACGGGCCATCAGCTCGGACAACGGCAGCTTCAGTAAGTCCTTGATCTTGTCAATGCCGTACATTCCTTTCAGGCTATGAATTCAATCCAGAAATAACATCAAAACTCAGGCTGAGAATATCTTCTATCTGAACTGCATTAACAGAAAGTGGAAGAAAAAGATAAACTATGTCACCTAATGGTCGAAGAATAAGTCCTTTTTTTAATCCCTCTTTATAAATCATCCACCCTACCCTTTTCTCAGATGAAAACGGGGTCCTGGTCCTACGGTCCATGACCAGTTCGACAGCGGCCACCATGCCGATTCCCCTGACGTCTCCCACCCAGGGAAGCTCTTTAAACCTCTCCATGCCGGATTGGAGGATATCAATCTTATCCTGCAACCCATCCAGCACTTTCTCTTGCTCAAATATCTCCAGGGAAGCCAGGGCTGCCGCTGATGCCAAGGGATTGCCAGTAAAGGTATGGCCATGAAAGAATGTCCTGCCCTCTTCATAGTCGGCGTAAAAGGCATGGTATACGTCGTCAGTGGTTATGGTGGCCGCCATAGGGATAAATCCGGCAGTCAGCCCCTTTGAAAGACATAAAAAATCAGGGGCTATTCCGGCATGTTCAAAGGCAAACATGCGTCCGGTCCGCCCAAAGCCAGTGGCAACTTCATCCAGGATCAGGTGGATCCGGTGGTGAGAGGCAAGCCCTGCCAGCCTTTTCAGATATTGCACAGGATATGCTATCATCCCGCCTGCTGCCTGAAGCAAGGGCTCAAGTATGATTCCTGCTATTTCATGCCCCTTGTCAGCAAGCAACTTCTCAAGCGGATCCAGGCATTCAATGGAGCAATTGAGTGATTTGGTGATCGAGTGATCTTGTGATCGAGCAGAATGCCTGAATTTATAAGGGCATCGATAGCAATATGGAGATGGTATCCGGTAAGAATCAAAGGTGAGGGCATCAAACGGGCCCTCGAATGAGGGGACTCCGCCCAGGCTCATGGCACCGATGGTATCTCCGTGATATCCCCTTTCGAGTGAAACGAAGCTCTCCCTCCGGGTCTCACCCATATGCTTCCAGTATTGAAGGGACATCTTTATTGCCACCTCACAGGCAGTGGAGCCGTTATCTGAATAAAAAACTTTGCTTAGTCCATCCGGGGTCAAGGCAACAAGTTTTTCTGCCAGACGGATGGCTCCCTCATGGGTAGTACCTGCAAAGTGCACGTGTTCCAGTCTGTCCAGTTGATCCCTGATGGCTGCCTTGATCCTGGGATGGTTGTGACCATGGAGAATGCACCACCATGAGGATATGGTGTCATAGTAGCGTCGCCCCTGGGCATCAAATAAAAATACCCCATCAGCTCGATCCACAAACAGGGGATCATCCTTCTCAAAGTCCTTCATCTGTGTATAAGGGTGCCAGAGGTATCTGCGGTCTAGCTCCAGCAAGTCAACTTCAGGGATCATATTGATTCACCTTTATAAAGGGGCCAGACTCCAGGGGACGATCCAGGGTCTCTTGAAGGAAGGCGGATAGATCAAGCCTGTTTCCATTGCGCCACCAGCGATGGAGGATACTGCCGGTCTCAGTATCCAGGATCCAATCCTCGCCTGCGGCTTCGTTCAGGTATTCCCAAAGACATGCGGCTCCCATAAAGGCCTGGAAATAGTCCAGGGAATAAAAGTCAGGCATAAGATCAAAAAGATAGGTCTCCGGATCATAGTGAAAGCAGGTTTCTCTTCCCATTATTTCCGAGTAAAAGGACTGACCTTTTTCCAGCCGGCCAAGACGGAAGTTCTCCACTTCGATAACCAGTTTAGCGCCATAACGGCGGGTTAACGTGAGCCATTTCAGGGTATGGGCACGAGAGACGGTCCGGGCATTTTCAGATGATAGTCCAAGGATTTCCTGCAGGAACTCCATGGACATGCACATTCTCTGAAAAAGGAAGGCAAAGGCCTCGGATAATGCACCTGACTGGTAAAAATCTTTCTCTTCAGGGGGTAATGACGGGTCCGTGTAGATGAAGCTAAGCGCGTGACCCAGTTCGTGGAAGAGTGATTCCATATCCAGCCACCCATGAAGGGGCCCCACAATGACGTGTACCTCTCCTGGTATATCCACAGGGATACAGTAAGACTGCCGCCCGGGCATGCCTTCTGAATGGATATGGAGAGCGGGATTCCCGGCAAGATCCATTCCCCATTTGCGGAAAAAGCCCGTAATTTTCTCTATCGTGAGCCCCTGGGGAAAGAGATGGTCCAGATAACGAAGCCCTAAGAGGTAAATCGCATCAAAGCGGGAAGCGTCCCCCAGAGATATCTTTGTGACCTTTTTCAGCCAGGGTTCAATGAGACCCCTGTATGTGTCTCTGGTTTCACCGAGGAAGTCCCGGGCATGAGAACTGGAATTTGTCAACGAGACACCCCTTTTTTCTTCGCAAAAGGCCAGATATTCAGGATATCCAAGGTCGTGCTCCAGCACATTTAAAAGGACCTTCCACGAGGCATAACTGAAAGGGGCCAGAAAGGCGCAAAGAGAGCGGACTTCTTTGGACATCGCGCTCCTGGCCTGGTTATCGCCGGTGTCCTGGCACCATGTGATTACTTCGGCAAACGGGATATCCCGGGCATTCACCCTGGCCTTGGCTCCTTGCATCCAGGTATTCAGCACGGCCTGAAACGGCTCCACCTTTGAGCGGATAAAATGATCAACCGCCTGAAAGTAAACACGGCCGGCAGATCCCGCTGTGCCAAAGATGCGTTTTACTTCCTTAACGTCTGCCAAATTAATGAGACTGCAGGTATCATTCCGGACATGTTCTGATCCAAGATGAAGAGAAAGGTCACGCCTCCTCATTTCCCTGGTCATTACCAAAAGTTTCTCTGTCCATTCGCGCCGGACATGGTTTTGAGGTTCTGAGACCATTTTCCCTGATTCAAGATTTCACTGAAAATATAAAACAGCATAAAACTATACGAGTGTTTGGGCAAACGAAAATGGACGCCTTTTGCTCAAGATTAAAGTATATCAGGTTTATATTCGATTTATAATATATAAAAAATACACGTTTGCTATAAGACAGCGTGGCATATTTCAGGTGAATACATTTACGGCATGATGGCGATGCTTTATTGATGCAGCCCTCAAGTGTCAAGATTTTGTTATTGATACCGCTCTCAAAATGCCTGCAAAAAACTTTAGTATAAACCAAGACGACCAAGGTGATTTACCACCTTGAAGGAGAACTCTCTATCCATGAACTGGATGAGTTCAAAGCCTTCCTGGAAGAATCTGTCAAAGACGCACGGGAAGTCCCTATTTCACTTGCCAAGGTCAGATTTATTGACACTGCTGCTCTTCAGTTGCTGATCGCCTTTAAGCGACGCTTGGAACCTGAGGTCAAGCTCAGGATTGCCGCTGTCTCTGCCGAGATAGAGGATATCTTAATACTTTGTGGCCTGAAATCTGCGCTTGTGTGACAGGTATATCAATATGGAAAAGCACATTCTGTTTGTAGACGATTCACCTACAATGAGATCGTCGGTTTCCTTTTGCCTGCGAAATGCAGGATATAGAGTGACAGAGGCGTCAGATGGCAAAGATGCCCTCCAAAAACTGCGATCCATAGAAGATAAAGGCCAGTCTCTGGCCCTGATTATTACCGACATTAACATGCCGGAGATGGATGGGATTACTTTCATATCCAAGGTAAAGGAGACAAGGCTGAAATTCCTTCCCATATTAGTCCTGACCACCGAGGCCGGGGAGTCCATGATAGAAAAAGGCAGGGCTGCAGGCGCTTCAGGGTGGCTGCTGAAGCCTTTTCAGCCAGAGCAGCTCCTGTGGGCTGTCAAGAAAGTCGTGTGGACAAAATGAGCGAACAAGAAGAGATCTTAGAGATCTTTTTCTCCGAATCGGACGACCTGCTCAAATCGGCAGAAGAAAGCCTTCTGGCGCTGGAATCCACACCGGAATCCATGCCGGATATAGAACAGCTTTTCAGGTCAGTTCATACCTTAAAGAGTAGTGCGGCAATGGTCGGATTCATGAATATTTCAGACTATGCCCACCTTCTTGAGAGCCTCCTGGAACGTCTTAGATCTCGTAAGTTGGGCATCACCAAGAACCTTATTACCATTCTTCTGAGCTCAATCGACTTTATCCGGTCCATGATCGAAAGGGTTTCTAAAGGAGAGGCCGAAGAAGCGGCCCCTGGGGTTCTCGAGGAGCGAAAAGACCAGGTGAAACGCTATCTGGGGATTGATGCGGTGGACTCTGATGTGGAGGAATCCGTGCCACCGCTCAAGAAAGCCCCCATGGAATCCCCGGAAGAATTCAGCTTTTACAGAATCGACCTTGCGTTTCGAAAGGACCTTTTTTACTACGGCCAGGACCCGCTTTTATTATTGTTGGACCTGTCGGAGCTGGGCGAGCTTATCGAGGTAGTGCCCGATCTCTCCGGACTCCCCGATTTTGAGAACTTTTATATGTATGATCTTTATATATCCTGGCGTGTGATCATCAAGACAGACCGGCCTTACGAGGATATTGAAGATGTCTTCATGTTCGTCAAAAACGACAACGACATTCGTATTGAAGATGTCACCAAAGATTACAGAGAGGGTATTGATATAGGACTTGCCGAAAAAAAACTTGGTGAAGTGCTCCTGGAAGCCGGAAAGATCACACCAGATGTATTGAGCGATGCGTTGAAAAAACAGAAGAGGCTGGGTGAGGTCCTGGTGGATGATGGAATAATTGGGCCTGAAGAGCTTCGGAAAGCCTTGGCCCTGCAGGAGGAGAGTCGCAGGGTCTATCGTAAAACAACTATCAGGGTTGATGTGGAAAAGCTCGACAGGCTGGTAAACCTGGCTGAAGAAATGAGGATCGGGGTCTCTAAGGTGCACAAGTTATTTGAAAAATATGCAGGTCCAGGAAAAATGGAACTGCTGGAGGAGACGGAAAATCTCCTTAAGGTGAACCGGGAATTTGAAGAACGGGTTGCCAGGGTCAGAATGTTTCCTCTGGAAGGGACCTTCCACAGATTCCAGCGCATGGTAAGGGATCTTGCCTTTGAGCAAGACAAAGAGATCAAGGTGATCCTGACCGGACTTGATACGGAACTGGACAAAGAGGTTATTGAACATATTTCAGACCCCCTGAAACACCTTGTGCGAAACTGCGTTGATCATGGCATAGAAACTGCAGAAGAAAGGCGGGTAAAGGGCAAAACACCCTCTGGGATCATCGAATTAAAGGCCTATCAGAAAGGAGGAAGTATCTTTATTTTTCCATGCGCCAGGTCTAAAACCTTCGCCTTTCAGGCGAAAGGCTTCAGCAGTTAAGGGATCGTGGTAAACTTGCTCATGGGAGGTTATCGCCATAAGCAAAGAATATCGCAAGGGGCCTCACACGATCTATGATATCCAGTATCATTTCGTATGGGTTACGAAATATCGTTATCATGTTTTGAAAGGAGAAGTGGCTTTTAGAACCAGGGAGATAATCCGTCAGACTTGTGAGGCCCGCAATATTACAATTCTTAATGGTCATGTTAGCAGGGATCATGTTCATCTGCATGTTTCATGTCCTCCAGAACTTGCTCCGAGCAAGATAGTTCAATATGTGAAAGGACGAAGTTCTCGACTGATTCAGCAAGAATTTCCGCATTTGCGTAAGAGATATTGGGGAAGGCATCTTTGGGCTCGCGGCTATTTTTGTGCAACAGTTGGGAATGTTACAGAAAAAATGATAGCCGCTTATATTGCAAGCCAAGAAAAGGCGAGCCCTAAAGAGGCCTTCACTATTGCTAATGACTAAAGATTGAACCATGTTAGACTTTCAGTCGTATAAGAAATCTACCTGCTTTCAGCAGGTAGTGGTTTAATAAAAGCTATTTCTTTTTATCATCAGGCACCAGGGACGTCCATCCACCTCCAAGTGCCTTGTAAAGGGTTATCAGATTGGAGGTGGCTTCGCCCTCGCTAATCGCTAACTGATCCTGGAGTGACAACAGTGACCGCTGTGCATCCAGCACGGCTTGAAAATCGATCAGCCCTGATACATACTTATTTTGTGCAAGGTCAACGGCACGCTGCGCGGCCTGCGACGCTTTCAACAGCGATCGGCGTCGAACTTGCTCATCAGCATAAGAGACGAGCGCATTTTCAACCTCCTCCAGTGCCGTGAGGACCGCGGTCTCATACTGTATCAGTGCCTGTTCCTGCACTGCGGTTTGCACCTTAATATTTTGCCGTATGCGGCCCGCGTCGAAGATCGGCCAGCCGATATTTGAACCGATCGCGGACGTCCGGGCACGGGACAAAAACAAATTTCCCAGTGACAGGGCCTCTAATCCGATTGATCCGGTCAGAGAGAGCTTGGGATAAAGATCGGCAGTGGCAACGCCGACCTGCGCCGTCTGTGCGGCCAGTTGGCGCTCGGCACGCCTGACATCAGGCCGGCGCCGCAAGACATCGGCCGGTAACCCGATAGCTACTTCAAGGGGAGTGACCGGAATGGATTTAGGTTCAGACAGTATATCCTTCAGGAAACCGGGGTGCTCGCCCAGCAGCACTGCGAGGCGGTTTCCGGCCTGTTCAAGCCCGGTCTGCAGCGTGGGTATCTGCGACCGTGTCTGCTCCAGATTGTATCCGGCCTGTTCCACGTCAAGCTGTGTCGTCAGGCCGGCCCTGAAACGCCATTGGGTGATATTGTAGGTCTCGGTCTGCGTATCGAGATTTGCCTCTGCGATCGACAGCCGGGTCTGAAACGAACGTACTTCAACGTAATTCAGGGCGACTTCGGCAAGAAGGCTGACAAGTACGTCTCGCAGATCTTCTTCGCTTGCCTGCAGCTCCGCCTCGGCCGCCTCGATGGCACGGCGTTTGCCGCCGAACAAATCCAGCTCCCAACTGGCATCGAAGCCCGCAGTATAGAGTTCGCGTGTCTCGCCGCCGCCGGTTTCTTCGCTGCTACGGTTCCGGTTTGCAGAAATGCCGGTGTCTATAGCAGGAAAGAGATCAGCCTGGCTGATACCACGGCGGGCGCGCGCCTCGCGAACCCGCGCCCGCGCTTTTTTAAGATCGAGGTTGTCTGCAACCGCTCGTTCAATCAGGCTCGACAGGATCGGATCGTTGAGTGCCGTCCACCAATCTGCCAGTGCTTGAATATCCACATACTTGACAGTCTGACCGCCTTCCAGCTCAGCGGTCCAGTGTGCGGGTGCCGAGATCTCGGGAGGGACGTAATCCGGACCGACGGTTGCACAGCCTGCGAGCAGCAACAGCAGGAGCCCTGAGGCCAGCCGCTTCATCTATCAACACTTACCAATCAAGGTACGGCCCTGGATTATGGCGACCTCTCCGGTCCATGCCGTGATGGCGTCCCCAGTCGCCGCCCATGGCCAGGAATTTGGACAACTGCTCCGGTGTTAAAACGCTGCGGAGCGCCAGGCGAAAATCAGTTGCTTTTTCCAGAGTCTGCCATTTCAAGTCATAGATTTCCCTCTGTTTGGTCTTGATCCTTGCAGCATCAGGTTCGGTCTGCATCCACAGCAGCCTCATCTCTGCCTTTTTTTCAAAGGTCCGGGTCCGAAGGGGTGCAATATCTTTCTGGAAAGACTCACGCAGAGTGCGAATCTTTTCTGTTTGTTCCGCCGTGAGGTTCAGTTTGGACAAAATGGTACCATCCGTTACCCATCCAGGGTTTCCCCACTCACCGCCGCCGGAAGGGCCGGCTACGACAAATGTTGCCGAAGCAAAAACAATTACCAATACCGCCAAAAGACTGCATTTTTTCATTGAATTGTATCTCCTTATTCTGTTCCTTTTTTATATTGTATTTCGTACTATCATAGTGAGCAAGCTCAACGCTGTGAAAGGAGAGGCCCTGATCGCTCTCATTGAATTGTACCTCCGTATTTCTTTTTATTTTGTGTTTCCGTCTTGTTATTTATCAAGCTTCATGCCAAGTTCTGATTGACCATATTAACATTTTGAAATTAAAGTAGATTTATAACAGGAACCGGTTCGGGGAACCCAACGTATTTAGGCAAAGATTGTCGAAAATGAAAGAGCATATTCGACAGATTCGTCGAAATGTGGTCTAATAGAAATTCAACCGATAAAATAATTGGTTCAGGGTTCAACGTTCAACGTTCAGGGTTCAGGGTTCA
>PQXD01000006.1:0-30023 GCA_003194485.1 Deltaproteobacteria bacterium | reverse complement strand
AGGGTTCAGGGTTCAGGGTTGACAACCTTTGAACCCTGAACGTAGAACCGCTCAACCCAGGTAACAGCTTGTTCTTTTGAGACAAATTGAGCATGAACGAGAAAAGGAAAACCACTGACTCAATGGAGTCTCCCGGATCGGGCCGGCGATTTCTCCAGCCCTTGGCCGTAGCCTCAGCGTGTCTCGTTTTCGTTTGCCTCTTTATTATTATGGGGTCCATGAATCTCAAGAGGGTTGATGAAACTCTAATCGCACTCATGGAGGACAAAGGCCTCGTCATTATAAAAAACGTTCAGCGGGTTGCCGAAGGATACTTCCGGCAATTGATGCAGACACAGCAGGCCGTTTTTGACCCTGAGACAGGTGCTCCCGTGACCGAAGAAGCTTTTTCTGTGCAGGAATCATTTCTCATGGAACTGACGGAACTGGCCGGGGAGATTGATGTCAAATGGGAGACAAACCGCCTCGACCACAAGCAACTCACATCCTTGATAAATGAAGAGAGTCTTTGGCTCATCGCCTTTTTGGATGAAGAGGGAAACACTGTTTTCAAGAACAGGTCAATTCCCAAAAGGATTCTGAGTCTCGCCGAGCCAGTGGTCCGGGGATACGAGAGATTCAAAATAAACGTTTTTACCCGATCCGGGGATACGGAAGGGTTAGGCTTCGTTGCCCTTTGCCGGAAATCCGGAAAGGGTACGATCATCATGTGTATGGATGAAGAGGGCTTTCGATCCAGGAGCTTAAGCTTTTCAATTCAAAAGGCCATTGAGGAGATTGCTCAAGATTCGGACATAGCCTATCTGTTCATGACAGATGAACGGGGCAGAATTCTGGGCCTGTCGGGAGAACTGCCGGAAAGCCGAAAACAAGAACTTCGAATGGGAAGCTCTCCCGCAGTCGCAGCCACTGTAATCACCAGTAAAATCGTATTGAAGGGGCATAAGCTGCTGGAAGTTGAGGCACCAGTCCTCATCGGCCAATACAAGGGCACGATGCGATTGGGCCTTTCGGCAGATGTTGCTCGTCAGATTCTCAGGAAAAACCGGGGCGGTATTTTTATTTCTGTGGCCTTCATGGTGTTCATTACACTTTTCTCCATGTGGTTCCTTTACAAGAACCAAACCAGGCACCTGTACAGAATCCGCCAAATGGAAAGACGGGTCCATCAGGCCGAAAGGCTTTCGGCACTTGGCCGTCTTGCCGCGGGGGTAGCCCATGAGATTCGGAATCCGCTGAACGCCATCAGCATGGCAATCCAAAGGCTTCAAGCAGACAGTCCCAATAAGCTAACGGACGTGATCCGGGACGAGATCAGAAGGCTCAACAATATTATTGAAGAATTCCTCAGCATTTCGAGAAGCCGAAGGCTGGAATTCAAGCGCCACGATCTGGCGGAACTTCTTGAGCAGATTGTGCTTGTTGTACGCGATGAGGCCGAATCAAGGAGGATCGAGATTAAGACCTGGTGGCAGGACACGCCTCTGATGGTTTTCATGGACCTGGATAAGATGAAACAGGCCCTGTTTAATATCATCAATAATGCCATGGAATCCATCTCCGGCGAGGGCTCAGTCACTGTTTCCGCGGGACGGGAGGGCAAAGATTCAGTAATTGTCAAGGTTTCTGATACGGGTTCCGGCCTGGGCCCTGATGAAATAGAGCATATTTTTGATCTTGATTACACGACCAAGGACAAGGGTCTGGGCCTGGGTCTTGCCCTTGCTTACGAGATTATTCAGGGTCATGGCGGCGAGATCCGCGTCGCCAGCCACCCCGGTGAGGGAACAGTATTTGAAATTGTACTTCCTTTTGAGCAGCGATAAAAGAGATAATCATTCTTAGATGTTTTTGTAACCGTTCACGGGTTCAGGGTTCATCGTTCACAGCGGATACGTCCGGATACATAGCTGTAAGCCTTGAATCCAGTTAGAAAAAGGTAAATATCCGGTGAACCCGTTATTTCCTGCCTTGAAGCGGTTGCCTTTTTCCGGGTTTCAAAGCTCACTCATTGCAGACCGGAGAGGCAGTGCAATTTGGCCCGCGGTTGAAACCCTGCAAAAGGCAAACCGCTCCTGCGGCAGGGTGCGGACGGCAACCGTTCACTGGCAGGGGATATTTCTCTGAACGGTTTAACGGAAAGTTCCCGTAGTTTTCTTGGCTTTTGCTATGGGGGAAACCGCATCGCCTTAAGCGTAGCGTAAGGCGAATGCGGAGGGGGCAGGACATCCCCCGTGTCAAAAGCCTTAGAAAACGAGGGGCTGAAGTGTTAAGTGAAAAGAAATATCCCCTGCCAGTGAACGGTCTGCGCAGTGGACTTAAACTGATCACAGGGTGCTTCTTCTGGAAACGATTTGCGTTAGCCCTGTAGTTTTCTTGGCCTTTGTAAGCATGGGAAACCCCGGCTCCGGAGCGCAGCGAAGGAGAACGGGGAGGGTCCCATGCTCACAAAGGCCTCAGAAAACAAGGGGCGAGAGCATGTTGGAAGAAGAAGTACCCTGTGATCAGTTACCAATGGACCACGGAGGGGTTCATAAGAATATTTACAGAAAAAGGAAGGAACCGGCCCATGGGAAAATTAAGTACTTTGGTAGTGGAAGATGGTCAATCGCAGAGGGAAATCCTGCGAGACTTCCTGAGGGACGAGGGATATGACGTTGTAGAGGCAGAGAACGGGAATAAAGCTATTGAGGCGGTAAAAAATGGTTATTTTGATTTGGTACTCCTTGATTATAAGATGCCTGAAAAGGATGGAATAACGGTGCTTGAGGAGGTCAAAGATATAAACGCCGAGATAGATGTGATAATGATGACTGCCTATGGGAGCGTCGACACGGCCGTAAGGGCCATGAAGGCAGGTGCGGCTGATTACATCACCAAGCCTATCGAATTGGAGGAACTGCGTATCCTGATAGGCCGGATTGCTGAACGACAGACACTCAGGAAAGAAAATGAGATTCTACGTGAGGAGTTGAGAAGGGAAGGAGTTACCACAGATCAGATCATTTTTAAGAGCGCTGCCATGAGTGAAGTCGTCAACCTCTCTGGCAGGGTGGCAAATAGCAGTGCAACAGTATTAATACAGGGGGAAAGTGGTACAGGAAAGGAGCTCCTTGCCAGGCTCATCCATAATCTCAGTCCCCGTTCGCAGAGGCCCATGATCGTCGTGAACTGTGCGGCTCTGTCTGAAAACCTGTTGGAAAGTGAGCTTTTCGGTCATGAGAAAGGGGCCTTTACAGGGGCTTCTCGAAGGAGAATCGGACGATTCGAAGAGGCGGACGGAGGGACGCTTTTCTTGGATGAGATCGGTGAGCTTTCTCCATCGGTTCAGGTGAAGCTTCTTCGATTTCTGCAGGAACGGGAGTTTCAGCGCGTTGGAGGGAACCGGACGATCCGGTCTGACGTTCGAATTATCAGCGCAACCAATCGGAATCTGCAGGGAGAAGTAAAGGACGGGACGTTTAGAGAGGACCTTTATTACAGGCTGAATGTGGTCACAATTGCAGTTCCGCCATTGAGGGAAAGAAAGGAGGACCTATCTCCACTGATAGACCATTTTTTGAATCGCTTTGCCGTTGGGAATGGAAAAGAGATCCGGGGAATCAGTTCCGAGGCAAGGGACCTTCTCCTAAGATATGATTATCCGGGTAATGTAAGAGAACTGAAAAACATTATCGAACGGGCCTTTGTGATCACCAGGGGGCCGGTTATAACGAGCCGGGATCTTCCCTTTTCCAGAAGCTCCGTACATCTTCATATGAGTAATGTAAAGACTTGGAGGTCGCTGAGAGAATCTGTGGAAGACTTGGAGTGCAGAATGATCCGGAGGGCCTTGCAGGAAACTGCAAATCATCAGACCAAGGCGGCAAACCTCCTTGGCATCAGTGAACGTATGCTGCGATACAAGCTCAAAAAATACGGGCTTAAATGACCGCGTTATCAAAGCAGACCAAATTGAGGCCGGATCAATGTAAGGCCTTTTTGTCTACTGCAATGCAATTAGGATTAATCTCGGGACGTCTATAGCGGTCATGACCTAATTATATGAAAGGGCCCACCTGGCCCTGGTTCTTACGGATTTCACCCTCCTTCCGCACATGCATTCATGGCGGCCATGATATCCAGCATGGATGCGGCCTTTACCTCTGAAATAGTGGCATTAAGAACAAAAGATTTCCCTGCTGACGGGTGATTGAAGTCTGCTAACACGTAATCCTCGTGCAGTTCTTTCAGATAGAACCTGATTGGTTTCCCATTCGGACCGGACTCTTCGTAGTATTCCCCTTCCTTCAACTGTTCGGAACGATCAAGATCAGAGATGGGAATCTTTTTAACCAGGCGCTGGTCATAGGGACCAAAGGCCTGCTCAGGCGGTATGTTCACCTGGATCTCATCTTCCTGCTCATGGCCGATCAACGCCTTTTCAAGGGCGGGTAAGACGCGATCTCTGCCGTACAGAAACCGGCAGGTAAAGGGTCTTTTGAGATCCTCTGGTGTTTCACCATCTTTTACAGTTACTGTATAATTGACAGTGACAACTGTGTCTCTATCGACTTTCATCCATTTCTCCTGTAATGAGTTGTGATATGGCTTCGATACCACTACACTCAAACATACTATCCAAAAAATGTAAATTTTGCAAAAGATCCTCTAACTGGCCTGCCGGAGTCATTGGTCTTACCGGGGGAATAGCCTCTGGGAAAAGCACCGTGGGAAGGATGCTATCTGAGCAGGATTTCCCGGTCATCGACACGGACAGGCTTGCCAAAGAGGTTGTGGAGCCCGGAAAACCAGCCCTGGAGGAGCTTGTCAGGGCCTTTGGAAGAGAAATTTTAACGGGCAACAAGACCCTTGACAGGCGACGAATGCTGGAGGTGATATTGACTGACGCTGACGCCCGGCAGCTTGCAGAAAAGATTATTCATCCCCGTGTATTTAAAAGAATGGATCAGATACTTCAGCATCTGGCTGCTTCAGGAGACAATATCGTAATAGTGGAAGTGCCTCTACTCTTTGAGGCAGGCTGGCAGGACATGTTTGACTATGTAGTCACAGTCCTGACACATGAGTCACTTTGTGTCAAACGCCTGATCAAATGCAAGGAGATATCCCGCGACACGGCTTATAAATGGATAGCTATTCAGATTCCTCAGGAAGTAAAGGCCGGGAGGTCTGATTACGTAATCCACAATAATGCAGGATTAGATGAGCTGCGGATCAAGGTAAATGACCTGGCAAAGGTATTAAGACATCTGTAACTGATCATCCCAAATTATGCACTTCAAGCACCGAACAATAAGGAACAAATAGAAAAATCAGTAAGTTATGGTGTATTGTCCAGTTTGGAATGTTCACCCAAAAGGTGCATTCCACCGGAGTTAAAAATTGTTCGGTATTTGAAGCCACAAGGGGCAGCCAATTTTACCAAATCTGCTTTGTTGTCAGGCACTTGAAGTACAAAAGTACGTCTGCGTGCCTTCCGCCTCGCATCTTTGGCAAACTTGGCTGCTGCATAATTCGGGATCATAGTAGGGAAGGGGGTGTGCCGGCACAACACCCCTTTACGGGCGGCGCATACGTATCCTGTGATCAGGTGCAAAACAGCTGAATTCCAAAACATCGGGCAATCGAGGGAGGAAATGAGACTTTTATAACACTCGCCCAAAAAACGCTTGACAATTGATATCACTTTATATAGGGAAAGTAATAAAGATTTCAGTCGCATAAGGAGGGGGAAGGATGAGAGACAAAACGTGGCGGACTCTGGGAATAGCAGTATTTATTTTTCCATGCGCCAGGTCTAAAACCTTCGCCTTTCAGGCGAAAGGCTTCAGCAGTTAAGGGATCGTGGTAAACTTGCTCATGGGAGGTTATCGCCATAAGCAAAGAATATCGCAAGGGGCCTCACACGATCTATGATATCCAGTATCATTTCGTATGGGTTACGAAATATCGTTATCATGTTTTGAAAGGAGAAGTGGCTTTTAGAACCAGGGAGATAATCCGTCAGACTTGTGAGGCCCGCAATATTACAATTCTTAATGGTCATGTTAGCAGGGATCATGTTCATCTGCATGTTTCATGTCCTCCAGAACTTGCTCCGAGCAAGATAGTTCAATATGTGAAAGGACGAAGTTCTCGACTGATTCAGCAAGAATTTCCGCATTTGCGTAAGAGATATTGGGGAAGGCATCTTTGGGCTCGCGGCTATTTTTGTGCAACAGTTGGGAATGTTACAGAAAAAATGATAGCCGCTTATATTGCAAGCCAAGAAAAGGCGAGCCCTAAAGAGGCCTTCACTATTGCTAATGACTAAAGATTGAACCATGTTAGACTTTCAGTCGTATAAGAAATCTACCTGCTTTCAGCAGGTAGTGGTTTAATCCTGAACTTTACTGCTCTTTCCTGAAATTCTCCCTCCACCTTTTTTGAGTACTGCTGTTGTCAGAGACAATCTGCCAGCCTCGTTGTTCGAATTTTATACCCCATAAATAATCTGCGCTGTTGCCGTCTCAATCCTGGCTATGGTGGTATTTTTACCCATAGCTTGAGAAAAGACGATCACAGCTTGCCTCTGAAGGCTCAAAAGAGCCTCCTGTGCTGCGTCACAAAATTCGCCTGCGCTTATATGAAATATCCAGGAAGTAATGAATATCTTTGAAGAGACCCCGGAAGTGGTGGATACTGACTGGTACATGGAAGACAGGCAGACCAGAATCAACCTTGTTGTTGACAAGGAAAAGGCGGCCCTTCACGGGATCAGTGCCTCCATTTCAGGCACCGGGATGTTCTTTGTGATCCCAAGGATATTCCTGGGTTTGTTGAATTTTTTCCTGGAATGCTTTATCAGGCCAGCGAATTTTGTCTCCCTTAAAGGCAAAACCGAGAAAAGCGATCTGATTCGTCGGTGCAACACTGCTTTTATCCTCATTGAGTTTGAGTCTGCGCTCAAGAAATCTCCGGACACTGCGCATCACTCTTTCACCTGCACGTTGACTTTTCACCAAAATGATGGGTGAGATTCCCCCGGGCTACTCACCTCATTGTTACCGGCAAATCAAAACGAGTGCTGGAAGAAAAAGTCAAACCAGCGCAGGAAGCTGCACATCACGCCATCAAAAGAGGGAGTCCTCGCCCTCATTCTAAAGGTGGGAACGATAATCAGAAAACACGTCAGCGCCCCGATACCGGTCATGATTAAAAAGCTCAACCAAGTTTGACTTGTTTTTGATCATCACGGCTTTGCTCTATGTCAAGGGTTGACCCCCTCCTGGATTCCGAAATAGTAAGCAGGTCGTCTTGGATCATTGCTCTCCACCCGGAACTTGAGGAGTCTAAAATGTTCTGCGGGCCGGACTAAATGAAGCGGCAGATGCAAGTTCTTGCCTGGAGGTATTGTAAGCGGTTGTGCCCACAGGATTGTCCGGCCGTCTCGAGATACTATGCGGCGGATTTCAAGGGGTTTCTGTCCACGGTTAGTAAGGAAGAGCGAAAAATTAGCAAGGCTCCCTGATGGCCCGGATGGTACGACCACCCGGCTATGTGGCAAGAATAGAAGGGGGGCAGGCCGGGCTATGACGTTGCCGTTGATTTTAAGAAGAAGATCAGGGTTTGTCGGGTCATCGGACTCGATAGAGATTGTTTTTTTAAACGGGCCGGGCCGGCCAGCCGTCCTATAGGTAACCTTGATCCGGGTCTTTTCGCCGGGAGAGAGACATCGCTTCCCTACCATGGCGGCGGTGCAGCCGCATGAGGTGTGAACATTTTTTATATGAAGGTCTTCATCTCCGGTATTTCGGATTTCAAAAGCAGTGGTGGCTGGCGGGCCCTCCTGCAAGTCTCCAAAGCTATGCTGATGGGGCTGAACCTCAATAATCGGCGAGCATAAGGCGTTTATGGGCAAAACAAGCCATAGGAAAAGAAAGGGGGCCATGATGGCCTTTTTGGACACGGTTTTCATTTTTCCCTCCTTTTGTCTTCTGAGATGTTGTGAATCCTTAAGGATTTTGTATCATATTCAAAATTTAGGCTTTGTTCCAGGGTATGGCATTGACGGCAGATCTTGATATCTGGCCGGGGAAAAGGGATTTTCTTTTCCGGGTCTTGACTGTGTTTATATCCGGGGCCGTGGCACGCCTCACATTGTACACCCCCGAGCTCAGGGGTAACCTCAACATCTAAGAATCCTTCCGCGTTGCCGGCACCGGTGGTATGGCACCGGAGGCAGTCTGAAACTGTCTCGTGACCGGTCCTGATGAGGTCTTTTAAGGCGCGGGCATGAGGTGTTTCCTGCCAGCTAAGGACAATGGCCCTATGACAAGATCTGCATGCCTCAAATGTGGCAAAAAAGGCTGACGACCCGGCCATGGCTATCCCTTGGAGGACCGGAACCAGCAGGATGAATGCAGATATAACCATAACCGCTGCCTTCCGAATATCATGATCCTTTGCGGCAGATCTTTGGAGATTGAGCAAAAACATTTAAAGGCTCTATGATTCGCTTAAGATTTGCTTGCTTACAGCAACTAAAAGGACATATAAGACCTTGAACTCCTTCTTCAGTTCCTCTACCAAGGTCCCGAGCTGTTCACTGGTCAACAGATCAGTGTCAAGAAAGAGGATATTCACAATTACTACTTTTTCCAAACCCCGGCAATATCCCAACTGAGTTAATTCGTTTTATCAAATCCAGTCTAAGGCGAGCTTTTTGGACGCAACTTATCTTGAGATAAAGTGCAGAAAATCGTATAAGTATATGGCAACAAAATAATCGTCAGAAAAGGAGTAAATCATGAGAGCCAGACCCTGTTTCATTTGCCGGTTTTTTTTGAGATCCCTGTCCGGGGCCATGTGGATCAGTGTCTTTGCAGGTCTTATTGCATATCCTTATGGATCGGCTGCAAAGGCGGCAGGACCTGGGAAAGTCATTGAAAATGCCATGACTGTGCTGGCTGAAATCAAGAATGTGCCAGAGGGAGGCATTCCGGAGGAGCTTCTGACAAGATGCAAGGGGCTTGCGATATTTCCCTCTGTCTACAAAGGGGGATTTGTTGTCGGAGCCGGTTACGGAAAAGGCCTGATGGTTGTCAGAGATCCCAAGACAGGAAACTGGCGCGGTCCTGCCTTTTTACGAATCGGGAGCGGGAGTTTTGGCTGGCAGATCGGGGTTCAGGCCACTGACCTGATCCTGGTGATAATGAATCAAAGGGGGGTAAATGCCTTTTTCAAAAACAACCTTACGCTGGGTGGAGATATTTCAGTAGCCGCCGGTCCTGTCGGCAGGAAGCTGAAGGCAGGAACCGACGCGACTCTCCAGGCCGAGATATATTCCTACTCAAGGAGTAAGGGTTTTTTTGCAGGCCTGTCCCTTGAGGGAGCATACCTGCATCATGATTACAAGACCGACGAGGCCTTCTACGGACAGGCCCTGACTCCGGGAGAGATACTGTCGCGGGGTATGGTCTCTGTCCCAGAGCAAGGCCGGAGGTTTCTTGACTTTCTCGACAAAAATTGCCCAAAAGCCAGGTAAGAGAACATGGATAATTTTGAATATCAGAATTCCACCCGTATAATCTTTGGAAAAGGTGAAGTCAGCAAAATAGGCAGGGTGGTGAGGCCCTTTGGAAGCAATGTCTTGCTGGTAACCGGCAGGGAAAGCCTGAAAAAGAGCGGTCTTTATCAAAAAGTAAAAGACCGGCTGGAGGAAGAAATAATCAGTGTCGTGGATCTCGACGGAGTCCGGTCCAATCCCCTGCTCTCAAGGGTCCGTGACGGCATCAGGATGGCAAAGGACTATGGGATTCAGGCCGTCCTTGGCATCGGCGGCGGGAGTGTCATGGACACTGCAAAGGCGGTTGCCGCAGGTGCGGTTATGGAACAAGGAGACGTGTGGGACTTTTTTACAGGGGAGAGGACCGTTGAAAAGGCCCTTCCTGTGATTACCGTTCCGACGCTGGCGGCTTCCGGCTCTGAAATGAACGGGTTTATGGTCATTACGGACGAAGAGAGCAGGCACAAGCTGGCTGCCGGTTCCCTTCACCTTTATCCGAGGGTTTCCATTCTCGATCCAACGACCACTTATACTGTATCTGCAGACTATACGGCCTATGGGGGAGTGGATGCCGTATGTCACCTCCTTGAGCCGTACTTCAATGGTCCGGACCCCAATACCCCTCTGCAGGACCGGATGGCCGAGGGACTTATCAGGACCATCATGGATACCACCGAAGCCTGTATCAAGTCCCCTGAGGATTATGAGAGCAGGGCTACCATGATGTGGGCGTCATCCCTTGCCCTTTGCGGCCTGACCAAGGCCGGTGTCGGAGACCATCATTTTCCGGTACATCTGATAGAGCATGCAGTCAGCGCACTGTTTTCAGTGGCTCACGGAGAGGGTCTCGCAGCCCTCTTGCCCGGCTGGATGACCTGGTGGGCCCAGGACCATCCGGAAAAAACGGCCCAGCTTGGAGAGCGTATCTGGGGTATATCCGGAAAGGATGCCTCAGAAAAATCAGAGGCCTGTATAGATGCCCTGAGATCATGGTTTGATAATATCGGTTGCCCAAAGAATCTTTCTGATATCGGGATAAAGACCGGGGACCATGAAAGACTGGCGGAAAATGCCGTGTTTCAGGCAGAGATCTGGGGGATGTCCGGCACCTATTCAGTTGAGAATATCAAGAATGTTTTGGCCTATTGCCAGGGCTGAGCTTTAATTAATGGCTGAAAGAAAACTTCGCCCTTTCAGACTGGCAGTCTTTCAGGAGGCAGGCTCAGGAAAACATAAGGTGGCCGGGATAGAGGCCTATGGCCGGAACATCACAATAGAACGAGTCTCTGATATTCCTTCCGGCCTGCCAGAGATCATTGACGAGCCTGAAGAGTTTATCTCTGCCGATTTTAAAGGCGACCTGATCCTCAATTTTCTCAGGCACCCGGACCTGTCTGAGTATCTTGTCAAGATCTGTAACGCCAGGGGAATACCGGTAATAGCCTCGGGGCAGCACATACCGGGAGCCATCTGTCCTTTTACGTGTTGCGGCCTCGGGCGCAGGAAGGGTCTTGGTGCCTATGGAGAGCAGTTCGGCCTGCCTGAGTATGATGCCGAGATAAAAAACGGCCGCATAAAAGGACTTCATGTAAAGCGAGGAGCTTCGTGCGGTGCCACCTGGCAGGTCATTCCCAGGATGATCGGGGTGCCTGTGGATGAAGCGCCAAGTACCATTGGAAGGGAGATCCAGTATCTCTGCAAGGCCGATCCCTCGGCCTTTGATCCCGTATCAGGCAAGAGCCCCCTGCACTTTGCGGGTAAGGTACACATGACCGCGCTGAAAAAGGCCTTAACCGTTCAAAAGAAAAGCAACCATGAACCTCTGAACCTCTGAACCGTTACCATTTAAATTCTTGCGACCATCTTGATAGATGCCCTCTTGCGCAGGTCTTTCAGCCAGTCCTCAAAGAGGGTCTGCTGCTTCTGCTTAAGTATTCGCTTGGTTACGGCATCTTTTTGTGCTGGAAAGCCGGCAATATCCGCATCTTTATTTTCCTTGAGGGCCAGGATGTAGAAACTGTTTTTGCTCTCAACTACCTCGTCAGGATAGACCTTTCCTTTGCACAATGAGAGTCCAGCCCGGGCAACAGCCTGGGGCAATTTGCCTTTGGCGGTCTTGTCTGTCCGTTTAAAAAGGCCTGTCTGCCGGACCTCGAGCCCCCTGTCCCTGGCGGCAGCCTCAAGACCTTGTTCCTTTGCCGCCTCAAGTAGTTTTTGGGCCTTCATGCGACACAGATCTTTTGCCTTTTCCCGGACATAGTCCTTTTTTACCTGCCCTTTCACCTCTTCCAGGGATGGCAGATAAGGTGCCTTCTTCTCGAGTACTTCGGCTATAAGGATACCCTGACGTACCTGGAGCAAAGAACTCAGCTCGCCGGAATTCAGGGCAAACAGAGTCTTCAGTAATTCCGGATCTCCACCTGCCACGGCAGGCGGTTTATTTTGGCTGAAGAGCCCGGTGGTCCCCAGCTCAATTTCATGTTGCTTTGCATATGCACTGAGACTTCCCAGTTCAATTATCTCGTCATATGCCTCATTGGCACGATCCCATATCATGTCTTTCGCTTTTTGGGTCTTGAGCCTGGTGACGATAGAGTTTTTTACCTCGGCCAGGGATTTTACCCTGCCCGGCTCTATCTTTTCAAGCTTGATAATGTGCCAGCCGAAACGGGTCAGCACCGGCTTGCTGACCTCACCTTCCTTCATGGAGAATACAGCCTCCTTAAAGGGTTTTACCATCATGCCCCTGCCAAAAAAACCAAGATCTCCGCCATTTCTGGCGCTCCCGGCATCCTCGGAATTTTCCCTGGCCAGTTTTGCAAAGTCTTCGCCCTTTTCGATCCGGTCACGAATCTTTTCCGCCTTTTTTCGGATTTCTTCTGTATTATCTTCATCAGAGTTCCTGGATACCTTGAGCAATATGTGTCTTGCACGCCTTTGTTCCTTAACTTCATATTCATCCCTGTGATCCTGGTAGTAGGCCTCTATCTCAGAATCCGTCACGTTGGCATTATCAATATCATCGGACTCTTTAAGGAGCAGATAGCGCAGATTTATCTGGGGCTCTGTCATGTAGTTCTCACTATGTGATTCGTGCCAGAAGGCCAAGTCCTGTTTCGTGGCATTTACTTCTTTTTCGCATTCTGATGCATCAATTGATACATAGGAGAGGTTGATCTCCTCGTTTTCGAACATATAGTGCTCTCTGGCCTCTGCCTCAGTCACAGTGAGTCCGGAGAAAAGAAGGGTCTTCAACTTATCCGTGAGTATCTGCTGCCTGACCTTCGCCTCAAAGATGGCGGGTGTCAACCTGGCCCCTCTCAGAGACCTTTCATACAATCTCTGGTCAAAGATTCCGTTGCGTTTAAATGCGGGAATGCCGATGATGGCATTTTGTACCTCTGAGTCGCTCACCGATATGCCCGCTTTATCGGCTTCCTGGCGGATCAATACCTCGTTTATAAGGCCGTCAAGGACCTGCTTTTTGATGTCTATCTGGCTCAAAAGACCTTCAGGGATCTGCCCGCCAAACATTTGCTTGTAGCTGTCCAGCAAGTTGGCATAAGCAAGGCGGTAGGACTCCATGAGGATATCTTCATCATTCACTATGGCCACGACATTGAGCCTCTGGGAACGGAAGCTCCCCACGCCCCAAAAAATAAATACTATTACAATAACTCCGAGTATGATTTTAATCAGCCAGGAGCCTGTATTCTTCCGAATTGTGCTTAGCATCGATTATAAAATTCCTTTCTGATTTCGCTAAAAAATCCGATCCGCGGCGTACAAATTGTAACCGTTCACGGAGTTACAACGCCCGTTGTAAATATTCGGTGAACCCGTTATATCCTGCCTTGAAGCGGTTACCTTTTTCCGGGTTTCAAAGCTCACTTATCGCAGACCGGAGAGGCAGTGCAATCCGGCCCGCGATCGAAACCCTGCAAAAGGCAAACCGCTCCTGCGGCAGGGCACGGATGGCAACTTCCACAGTGGACCACGGGTTCACCGGATATTTACCGCCCCTTTTACCGCAACCCACCGAGCTGTAGGCGTTCACAGGGTGCTGCAGATGCAGCACCCTGTGAACGCCTACAACAAATTAAAGTCTTTTTACGATAATGACAACAAGTTTAGGTACGCAACCTTGAGGAATCTGCCGACTACATTCTATATCTATTTATAGTTTCATCTGAGACCGGCGCGGTTCTGATAATTTCAATCTCTCCGGTTCCCTGGTTTGACAGTTTAATCTCTTCCGGATATTTTTTTACCTTTGTATACCGGCACAGGATGCCTGCTGCAATATCTGCATAAGCGGCAGTGCTTACCTTCCGCCAGAGCCCGGTTGGCCCGGGGCCTGATGCCGGACGGAGGATGATGTCCTCTTCTTTGATAAAGGATACGATCCTTGCATTCTCCTTTTTGTCTCTCCCGATTACCAGCCACGATCTGTCAGGCAGGACAAAGTGTCTTCCTATCCTGGAAAGGACGCAGTCATCAACATCAAGCCCCGGCCAAAGTTCGAACATACGCCTGAATCTCCTGGACAGTATGGGATCGGCAAGTACACATCCACCGGCAGGAGCCGGATATTCCTTTATTCCATATCTGCCGGCAAGGGCAATCTGGTCTTTTCGTCCTCTGCCGGTCAGTCCCAGCAGCCTTGACCTGTCAACCAGACCCTTATTTTCTGCTTCCGTTGGCCGGAGATGGAGGGCTGACAGGGGACGTAAAAGCAGTCCGTCGGCACCGCTGTCCCGCTCTATTATCCTGAGGGCGTCCTTGCGCTGGGACATGGGCCTTTGGCCGAGGATCTCTCCTGTGGCTATAAAGGATGCATTGAATTCCTCCAGCCTTTCCATGGCCTTTCTGACCATCAAGATCTTGCAGTCAATACAGGGATTCATGTATTTTCCATAGCCATGCTCCGGGTTCTTTAACATCTCAAGATACTCATCGGAGATATCTATTTCCTCGAATTGTATTCCAGGGCAGGCAGGCACCTCCTTCTTTTCGGCCCCTTCTTGTCCCCTGAGTCTATTGCCGAAAAACGGTGCAATAAAATAAAGGGCTATAACACGGATCCCCATATCCTGAAGGATTTTACAGGCAAGGATGCTGTCAAGACCGCCGGAATAAAGTACAAGGCATGCGGGGGAATTCGGTGATTCGGTGATCATGTTGGTTTGAAATACGGTTCAGATTTTCGGCGGACCCTGAACCTTTGAACCCGCGAGCAGCTTGTCGGCATATGCCCTGGCGGTTTTCCTGTCTCCGCCGAGCATCCTCACAAGTTCCTCAAGGCGCTGGTCTCCCTCTACTTCCCTTATCATAATGACCGTATTATCGCCCTTTACCACCTTTTCTAATGCTATGTGACGATCACCTCTTGCGGCTATCTGCGGAAAGTGAGTTATGGCGACAACCTGACCGAAAGAAGACAGGGCCTTGAGTTTAGACCCCACTTTTTCTGCTGTCTCTCCTCCTATTCCCGCGTCTATCTCGTCAAAGACAATGGTTTCAACGCCTGTCTGCCTGGCAAGGGCGGCCCTTAAGGCCAGCATTACTCTCGAGAGTTCCCCTCCGGAAGCAATTGATGCCAGGAGACGAAGAGGTTGCCCGATGTTTGGACTGAAGAGAAACTGCACGCTGTCAAGCCCCCTGGGCCCCACATCAGAAGCCACGGGCCTCCCGGCAGGCTCGACCTCTACCATGAAATCGGTTTTTGCCAGCCTCAGGTCAGCCAGTTCGGCTTTAATGGCCCTGGAAAGTTCCTTTGCCCCCTGATGTCTTTTCTTGCTCAGTTCCAGGGAGGCATTTAAGAGACTTCTTTCTTTTTCTTTCAGTCTTGTCTCCAGGTGTTCTATCCGGTCGCCGCTTTCGTGAAGGGACGCAAGCCTTGTCTCTATGTCCTCTCTGTAGGTCAGGACGTCGTCAATGGTCGGGCCGAAACGCCTTTTAAGCTCTCGGAGCCCGTAGATTCGTTCCTCAAGCCGTTCCAGTTGTGAAATATCTGCCGGCAGACTCTGAATATACTCGCGAACAGTCCATGCCACCTCATCTGCCTGGTATGCCACAGCGTCCAGTTCTTTTAGCGTCTCTTCCATGGCAGGATCAAGGCCTGCCATGCGCTTGAGGTCCTGCCTGCAGCTTGCCAGCTTTTCCTGTATTGATCCCTTGTCGGCATAAAGGGTCCTGTAGCAGGTGTCTCCCAGTGTCCGCAAAGCTTCGGCCGCCTTTAATACCTTTATTTCTTGCTCAAGCCTTTCTTCCTCTCCAGACTTTGGGGCAATCCTGTCAATTTCCTGTGCTTCCTGCCGGAGCCTGTCCGCCTCTTCTGCCGCTTTTTCTTTTGCAGCTCTGGCCTTCTGGAGATCTGTTTGAAGCCTCTTAACCTCCTGATACAGGCCGGCTATCCGATCCACTTGATCTTCAAGCCCGGAAAAGCGGTCCAGCCAGGGTCCGTGTCTCTCGCGGCGAAGGAGTTCCTGGTATTCGTGCTGTCCGGCAAGGCTTGCAAGGCCCGACGCAAGTCCTCTCAGTTCCTGAAGGCTGACGACGGCCCCATTCACATATATTCTCCCCTTTCCGGTCCGCGGCACTGTCCTTCTTATAACAAGTTCATCCCCGCATGATATCCCCATATCCTCCAGCCGGCCCCGGACCTCCGGCAAGGTCTCGAATACTGCCTGCACCATTGCCTGTTTTGTACCGGTCCTGATCTGCTGCAAATCAGCCCTGGCCCCCAGGATCAGTTTCAGGGCCTGGACAAGTAGGGATTTGCCTGCACCGGTCTCTCCTGTGAGCACTGTAAGCCCTTTTGACAGACAAAGAGAAACCCTTTCGAAGAGTATGAAATTTTCTAACCCGAGCTCTAAAAGCATTACTTTCCAGAATACAAGGGAGCCACTTGCAAAAACCGATTTTTTGTCCTTAAAAGAATCTGGTATTTTACAGGCGACTTATTTTATAATATTTAATATATTATTATCCCATGGTCTCTTAACTGACAACCTGGAGAAATGCCCGGCCATGTTCAATTTTCATAAAATAGCAGAAAACCGGATCAAAGAAGCTATGGAAAAGGGAGAATTTGACAATATCAGAGGCAGAGGCAGGCCGCTGGTCTTTGAAGACGATTCGTTAGTACCCCCGGACCTTCGAATGGCATACAAGATACTCAAGAATGCCGGTTTTATACCGCCGGAACTGCAAAGTGAGAAGGAAATCAAGACCGCGATAGAACTGCTGGAAAACCTGGAGGATGAACAGGAGCGTTACAGGCAGGTCCAGAAAGTAAATCTTATGGTAACCAAGATCAACATGTCACGCAAAAGGCCCGTCAATCTGGAAAAGAATCAGATATATTACCGAAAGGTGGTAGAGCGTACCACAGTCAGAAAAAAGTAGTTCGCTGCTTTCTCATGGAATGTGAAGTTACTGTCACCATACTTAACAGGCTGGGTCTTCATGCGCGGCCGGCCTGCCGTTTTGCCCAAAAGGCGAGTGAATTCAATGCTGATGTGTGGCTTGTAAAAGACGGGAAGAGAGTGGATGGGAAAAATATTCTCGAGATCCTGACTTTCGCCTGCCCTTGCGGAAGCATCCTGAAGGTCGTGGCAGACGGCATTGATGCAGACCGGGCCGTGACAGACCTCAGGACCTTGGTGGAAAATCGTTTCGGTGAATTGGATTGATCAAGATGTCAGAAAAAAAAGGTGATTCGGCGGTCTTGAAAGGAATAGGTGTATCACCCGGAGTGGTCATCGGTCCCGCCTTCTTGTTGGATTATCACAAGGTCAAGATCTTAAGAAGGCAAATTGAGAGAGGAGAGGTTGACCTTGAAAAAGAACGATTTGTAAAGGCTTTATCCGAGGCGGAAAGCCAAATAAGACGGTTGATCGCAGAGATTCCGGAAGAGCTCAGACAACATTCAGGTATTTTTGAATCCCACTTATTGATGCTCAAAGACCGTGCGGTCTACGATCGGACCTTGAGGTTAATTTCCGAAGAAAAAATTAATGCGGAGTGGGCCCTCGATAAGGCCTCGGACTATGTCAGAGAGTTGTTTGGGCAGGTAAAAGATCAGTATATCAGGGAACGTATTGAGGATTTTGAATACGTGGTGTGGAGAGTCCAGAAGCTCCTGTCCGGGGGTTCTTCGGTGGACCTCAGTAAACTGGAGGACCCGGTCATACTGGTGGCGCACGATCTGTCTCCTGCCGATACGGTCCAAATAGCCAAAGAAAAAATCCTGGGATTTGTCACAGACATGGGGAGCCGGACATCCCACACGGCGATTCTGGGCAGATCGCTCGGACTCCCGGCGGTTGTGGGTCTGGAAAACGCCATGTCTTCCATACTTTCCGGGGAGGTTCTGATTGTAGACGGCCTGCGCGGTGATGTGATAGTAAATCCGGATGATAAGCTCTTGAGGCATTACAGGAGAAAACGTGAAGATTACATACGGTATCGACTGGATGTAATACGGCACAGCAACGTTCCCGCGGAGACACGGGACGGATTAAGGTTTAAGATCAAGGCCAACATAGAATTCCTTGATGAGATTTCCTCTGTCATATCCAGTGGTGCCGAGGGGGTGGGGCTCTATCGTACCGAGATCCTGTATCTGGCCCACGAGGAACTTCCTGCTGAAGAAGCCCTCTTTCTGACTTACAAAGAAGTTGCAGAGCGCATCTCACCTTTTTCGACAACAATCCGCACTCTGGACATAGGAGGAGACAAGTTCGTGTCCTCGGTCTCTCCGGACCACGAAATAAATCCGGCCCTCGGACTGAGAGCGATCCGGCTCTGCCTGAAAGAGTCAAATCTGTTTCGCACACAGCTAAGGGCAATACTCAGGGCCAGTGCATACGGGGATGTGAGGATGCTTTTCCCTTTGATATCCGGCAGGTCAGAGATAATCCAGGTCAAGGAGCATGTGGAAAAGACCAAGGATGAGCTGCGGCTGGAGGGAATTCCCTTTGACGAAGATATCAAGATAGGCATTATGATAGAGGTCCCTGCTGCCGTACTTCTGGCGGATGCCCTCGCCAGGGAAGTGGACTTCTTCAGTATAGGCACAAACGACCTTATCCAGTATTCCCTGGCAATCGACAGGATCAACGAATATGTGGCACATCTCTACGAGCCCTTGCACCCCGGTGTCTTGAGGATGGTCTATCGTGTCGTTGAGGCGGCCCATGAGGCAGGAATTGAGGCGGCAATCTGCGGAGAGATGGCAGGGGAACCGATGTATCTTCCTGTACTTATTGGCATGGGTCTGGACGAACTGAGCATGAACGCCATGGATATACCAAAGATCAAGCGCATGATTCGAATGAGCAACCAGGAGCAATGCAGCGCTCTGGTTCGAGATATTCTTGAGTACTCCAACGAACAGGAAATAAGAGAGCATCTCTTAGACTTCCTTGCCTCTGACTTTCCGGGAGAATTCGATCTCAGCCAGGGCTTATATCCGGATTTTGCCGGCAGGGATGCTTTGTCCATGGATCTCTGGCGACCTGAATAACCTCTGAACACCTATTGTTTACTTTTATTTTATCGAATATTAAGGTATCGAATATATTTGGGACTTTTTGCAAGGTAATCATTGATCAATATGGCTCAAGTGACCGATTCCCTATTAGCACCGTTCAACCGGTTGGGCAGATTTTCTATTGCCTTTATTGGTGAACTGGGGGCCGTTGGGGTTTTTTTTATTCACGCGTCTGCCCTGATTTTTTCTCTGCCCCTTCAGGCGGGCAAGACCATGCAGCAGGTCTTCTTCATCGGGGCGAGGTCCATACTGATTATTCTTCTGGTGGGCCTTTTCACCGGCATGGTCCTGGGACTGCAGGGCTACTATACGCTGGTCAAATTCGGATCCGAGGGAGTGCTTGGAGCCGCGGTAGCACTCTCGCTTATACGTGAATTGGGACCGGTCATGACGGCGCTCATGATTATCGCCAGGGCAGGTTCATCCATGGCTGCAGAAATCGGCATTATGCGTATCTCCAAGCAGATCGATGCACTTGATACCATGGATATCAATCCCGTCCGCTTCCTGGTCAGTCCACGTATTGCTGCATCCCTGATCAGTTTTCCCCTGCTTACAGCAATCTTTGATGTGATCGGGATTGCAGGCGGCTATCTTTCGGGTGTGGTCCTCCTGGGTGTCAATTCCGGTATCTACTTTAACCGTATCGAGAGCAACGTAATCATGCAGGACGTGAGCGGCGGCTTTATCAAGTCCCTTGTCTTTGCTATAATAGTCTCAACGATTTGCTGCTATCAGGGTTATTTTACCCACATGCGTCCCGGCGGCTTCGGTGCCAAGGGGGTGAGCCTGGCCACGACTTCGGCAGTGGTCCTCTCATGCGTGCTGGTTCTAATAGCGGACTATGTCCTGACCTCATTTCTTCTGTGATAATGTCGTGACCGTCCCGCTGATTGAATTAAGAAACGTGACAAAACGATTTGGTGAAAAAATCGTTTTGGACAGTATCAACCTGAGCATCTTTGAAGGGGATATCACGACAATTATCGGCAAGAGCGGCGAGGGCAAAAGCGTCCTCCTGAAGCACATTATCGGGCTGCTCAGACCTGATGAGGGGAAGGTCCTTTTCAGGGGCAGGCAACTCAAAGACATGAGCCGGAAAGAGCGAAAATCATTTAAACGGCAGATTAGTTACATGTTCCAGAATAACGCCCTGTTTGACTCGCTCACGGTATTTGAAAATATCGCCCTGCCGCTCAGGGAAAGAACAAGGCTGCATGAAGATGCTATCCGGAGCAGAGTGCTGGCCCAGATTGACCGGATGGAGCTTTCCGGGGTCGCCCATAAGTATCCGTCCCAGCTTTCCGGGGGCATGCAGAAGCGCGTAGCCATGGCCCGTGCGCTGGTCAGCGAACCCAAGATTATCCTTTTCGATGAGCCTACAGCCGGTCTTGACCCGCTCCGCAAAAATGCGGTCCTGAGCATGATTGCCCATCACCAGAGAAAAATCAGGTTTACAGCCATTTTGGTCAGTCACGACATTCCGGATGTCCTTTTCGTTTCCAATCGTGTAGCCATCATAGACAGCGGCCGGATTCCCTTTCAGGGTACACCGGTGGAACTGGAGCAGTCTGAAAACCCGGTTGTGCAGCAGTTCATCAAGGGCCAGGCGAGCCTGAAAGACGAGCTGACGGGGTTGAACACCAAACAAGAGATCAAGAAAATGTTCATTCAGGAAATGGAACGGGCGGACCGCCTCCACGAGGGCTTTCCTGTCGTGGTGTTCACCATAGATGATCTTGAACAAATCAATGAGCATGTCGGCTACATAGCAGCCCAGCAGATCATCCGGTGTCTCGGGACGCTCATAAAGGACCATTTCGACGCCGCCGGTATCTCCGCACGGTATGGCCCAAATGACATCCTGACGGTCTTGCCGCATACGGGTCTTAAGGAGGCAGAACAGATCCTTGACGAATTGGCAGCCGACTTACAGAGACAGGAAATCTTCCAGGCAAAAATCTATCACAATGCCTGTTTCAGCTTGTCTGTACTGGCCGGATTGGCAGAAGCCAGGCCCGGGATGGACCTGGATTCCTTAATGAAACAGGCATTGTCGCATCAAAAGACAATTGCTCATCTCGAGCGTTCAAAACACGGTGAAACAGCATGAAAAAGTATTCCATGGAAACAATCGTGGGTATATTTGTCTTTATCGGCCTTATCTGTGTAGGCTATTTGACTGTCAAGCTGGGCAAGATGGAGTTGATGGGGGGCGACAATTATATTCTATACGCACGATTCAATTCGGTCTCAGGCCTGAAAACCGATAGCAGTGTGGAGATGGCCGGCGTTGAGATCGGGCGTGTCAGCAAAATCGGCCTGGATCTGGAAAGGCAGATGGCCCTGGTGACTCTCAAGATCCATAAAGATGTTCAAATCACGGACGACGCCATAGCATCGATCAAGACAAGCGGCATGATTGGCGACAAATTTATCAGGATCACGCCGGGCGGCTCTGATATTATACTCCAGCCTGGTGATACCATTACGGAAACCGAATCGGCTATTGACCTTGAAGAGCTGATCAGTAAATATGTTTTCGGGGGTGTGTAATCTGTTTTCAACTTACCTGATATCCAAAGAGGCGCAGTATGAAAAGGCAACCTGTAATAATCTCTCTTATTTTATTTTTTTTTGCTGTCTCTGTTTCAGCTTCGATTCAGGCTGATGAGGCCCTTGATTTTGTCAGGACGTCGGTAGACGAAGTGCTCAGCATCCTGCGTGACCCTGCCTACAAAGAGGAATCGGCCAGGGAGATCCAGCGTCAAAAACTCTGTATCCTTACAGAATCACTCTTTGATTACAATGAAATCTCCAGAAGTGTGCTCGGCAGATACAGGAAGGTGTTTACGTCTGAACAGATGGATGAATTCTCCGACCTGTTCACCAGGCTCCTGGAAAAGACCTACCTGAACAAAATCCAGAACTATACTGACGAAAAGATAATCTATGGCAAGGCAACCATGCTCTCCGCAAACAGGGCCGAAGTGGAAACCGAAGCAGTAACGGCATCCAAGCAGATCCCGATAAATTACAGGGTCATTTACAGGCACGGGGAATGGAGGGGTTATGATGTCCTTATCGAGGGTGTGAGCCTGGTGAGAAATTACCGGAGCCAATTCAATAATATCCTGCAGAAAAAATCTCCGGAGGACCTGCTGCAGCAATTACGTGAAAAGGTCAACAGCAAGGAAGAGGCCACGACCGAGTGAGCTATTTCGTTTAACGGGAGAAAAATCTTGAAAAGAAAACGCACAGCCCTAACTTTTTTAATCCTGGCATTTTTCATCTCCGTGTATGATGCCGATTGTTTAAAGGCTTTTGCGCAGGAGATGTCTCTGCCGGATGAAACCGGCAAAGAGACGGCTGTCCAGGATGAATACGATGGATGGATGGACGACTTGGAAGAAGAGGAATCAGTATCTCACGTATGTGACCCCCTGGAGATACTCAACAGGGCAATTTTTGCCTTTAATGATCTCTTTTACTTCAAAGTCCTTAAACCCGTTGCCCGTGGTTATGGCTTTATCGCTCCCGAACCGGTCCGGGTTAAGGTCAAAAATTTCTTCTGCAACATCGACTACCCCGTACGGTTAGTAAACGATATCCTCCAGGTCAAATTCAAGAGGGCCGGACAGGATACATGCCGATTCGTCTTCAACAGCACGGTCGGCATACTCGGATTTTTCGATCCGGCCGGAAAGTATTCGTGGCTGAACCCACCGTCGGAGGATACAGGGCAGACCCTGGCCACCTGGGGTGTCGGCAACGGCTTCTACATTGTCTTGCCGATTCTCGGACCCTCTACCCTGCGTGACTCAGTCGGGCTTGCGTGTGACTATTTTCTTCAACCCGTCAGCTATGTAAGGCCTCTTTATACTTCCATGGGTACCAGATCTTATGACATAGTTAACGATACATCTCTTTCCATCGGCGAGTACGAAGACCTTAAAGAATCCGCTCTCGATCCTTACTTCGCTTTTAAAGACGCCTATATCCAGTACCGCAAAGAGGCAGTCAGGAAATGAATGGCAGAGAAGTAACCCACATGTATACAAAGCTCCTGGTCCTCCGCTTTCCACCGGAGGTCACGGATAAGCCCCTGATTTGCAATCTCAGTCGCAGACATGATCTGTGCTTTAATATACTAAAGGCAAAAATATTTCCTGACAGAGAAGGCCTCATGGTACTCGAGATCTCCGGGCACAAAAAAAATGTGAGAGACGGGCTTCGCTACCTGAAGGATCTGGGTGTCGGCGTCAAATCCGTGGCACAGGAAATCCGCAGGAACGATGATGTATGTTACCAGTGCGGTGTCTGTACCGGAATCTGCCCTGGTCATGCACTATACATGGACCGTGAGACCATGGAGGTGATCTTTGATCCCAAAAAATGTACAGGCTGTGAACTTTGCGTGGCGATCTGCCCTGTGAGGGCCATGGAAATTCGATTCAGCAAAGACAAAGTCCTGGCCTGATCCGGAATGCCGGAAAGCTCAAATCCAAGAGATAAAAGCCAAAAGCCAAAAAACAAATCCGTTCTGGTAGCCTTGAGCGGAGGGGTGGACAGCGCCATGGCGGCCCATGATCTCCTGCAGGCAGGATGGCATACCGAGGCGTTCTTTCTGAATATTCTTCCACAGGAGATCTCGGGCACAGGTCTTCTTGCGGCAAGAAACGTAACAAGGCATCTCGGCATCAGGCTTCACTGCCTGAATGAGGCAGAGAGGTTCGAAAACGAGGTAATCTCATATTTCAGGACATCCTACAATATGGGCTTGACTCCAAACCCCTGCGTGATATGCAATCAGAGGATCAAGGCAGTAATCGGCCTCTCTCTGGCGGCCTCTCTCGGTATCGACCATCTGGCCACAGGGCACTATGCCGGGACAAAGAGGCTTCCAGACGGCCGGACAGGCCTTTTCAAGGCAAAAGATAAAAAAAGGGACCAGTCATACTTTCTGCATCAGATACCTGAATGGGCCATCCCGAGGTTGATATTCCCGCTTGCAGACCGCACCAAGAAAGATGTGATGAAACAGGCTGCTGAAACAGGCCTGCTTCCTTTGGTCCAGAAAGAGAGCCGGGAAATTTGCTTCCTGAAAGGTAATTACCGGACCTTTCTGGAAAAGAGAGGCCTCTTCGACAACAGGCCCGGAGACATTGTCGACATGGATGGCAAGGTGCTCGGAAGGCATACGGGGCTGTATGCCTATACAATAGGCCAGAGACAGGGTATTGGCATCCCGGATAAAACCCCGTATTACGTGGCCGCCCTGGACAGGAAAAACAACCGCCTGGTAGTGGGGAAAGAGCACAGCCTCTGGTCGAAAGAACTCCTTGCAGAACATGTAAACTGGCTGGTGTCACCTGATATGGCCCTTAAACAGCCCTGTACAGTGAAGATACGCTATCGTCACCAGGGAGGCCTGGCAAAGCTGGAGCTTCTGGAATCCGGCAGGGTCCGTGTCCGTTTTTTCTCAGACCAATGGGCCGTAACGCCAGGTCAGTTCGCGGTCTTTTATCTGGATGATCTGGTGCTCGGCGGCGGTTCAATATGCGGGTAGCCCTTTATACTCTGGGTTGCAAGGTCAATCAGTTCGAGACTGCTGCCCTGGCAGAGGGTTTTGTCTCAAGGGGAGCGGATATTGTCAATTACACCCGGAAAGCGGATATCTATGTTGTAAATACCTGCACTGTGACTTCAAGGGCTGCCTACCAGTCGAGGCAGATACTCAGAAGATTGAAGCGATCCAGAAAAAAATCGAGAGTCATAGCCACTGGTTGCTATGTCCAGGTGGGGGCCCAGGAGATCCTGGATGCGGTTCCGGGCCAGGTATGTCTCGTAGGAAACGACCAAAAGGCGCAACTTGTGGACCTTGCCCTTGGGTTTGAAGACGGCCTGGAATTCTATGTCGGCAACATTTCCAGGGTCACAGCCATCGCGCCTTTTACTGTGAGACGCCAGCCGGGAAGAACAAGGGCCTTTGTGCGTATTCAGGACGGGTGCGATTCCTTTTGCACTTACTGCATTGTACCCTACGCCAGGGGAAGGAGCAGGAGCCTTGCCCCTGAACTGGTGGAAAAACAGGTCAAGACCATGGTCCTGGAAGGGATAAAGGAGATAGTGCTTACGGGGATTCACATAGGTATGTATGGTGAGGACCTGCCGGAAAAGACCTCCCTCCCGGACCTGTTAAAAAGGCTGTGCGCGGCCTTTCCTCGACTGAGATTTCGTTTAAGCTCCATAGAACCCTCGGAGCTCACCCCGGACATGATATCGTGGGCAAGGTCCACCCCTAATTTCTGTCCACACTGGCACATTCCTCTTCAAAGCGGTTCTGACGGCATTCTGAAACTGATGAACCGCCACTACACTGCTTCCTATTACAGGGACCTGATTATGGAACTGAGGACTGCCATGCCTGAGGCAGCCATAGGCGCGGATGTGCTGGTCGGGTTTCCGGGAGAAGATGAGCCTGCCTTCAGAAAGACAATGGAATTGATCTCGGAACTCCCGATTACATATGTCCATGCATTTCCATTTTCTCCCAGGCCAGGGACTGTCGCAGCGGCAATGAATGATAATGTGCCCAAAAAAGAAAAGGCGAGAAGGGGCCGGGCTGTCAGGGACCTGGGAAACGAGAAAAAGCAGGCCTTTTACCGCTCCAATGTAGATAAAATATTCGAGTGCCTTGTGGAGCGGCAAGACAGAGAGACCGGTCTGTGGCGAGGGCTTACTCCAAACTACATCCCGGTGCTGATTGAGACCGGAAGATACCAGCCGGACCTCAAAAATCAGGTCCTGCCGGTCCGAATCACAAAGACCGGGAAAGGAATGGCTTTGGGGACCTTATTAAAATAACGATCCTATCCAAGCTCCCCGATACTGAGGCCTCTCACGTTCTTCCTGATGTATTCACTGTCTTTTATTACCTCAGAGATATTAGTACTATTGACAAGGAAGATCCTTGGAGCGTCTTCGCCTCCAAGCAGCCGGAGCGGCTCAAGAAAGGCGGGTTCAACCCCCATTGAGGCAAGGGCATCCAGTAAAATTGCCTCCTCGGCCCGGTCACTATCCATATCTGACATGAGCTCATCCATGGCCTCCATGCCGTTCAAGGTCAAGAGCCTGGCAATGGCCCCGATGATTGCTGTGTTGCCGCACATGCACGCCCACCTGGCCGACTTTACGGAATAGCGGTTCCCGTTAAAGGAAATGGCCACACCCTCCGCGTTCTTAACCAGCTCCAGGGCCTGCGCATCGGTAATACTGTCTCCTACGTACAGGACTTCTGATAAAATAAGCCCTGTCCTTTTGAGGCTATTCTCAACTGCCATTGCCTTTTCAAGGCCGCCAACCGGGTTTACATCGGACAGTATCCTCCCGATCCCCATTTTTGGGATCTCTTCCCAGAATATGGTATCCAGGCGGCTCACCAGGGCCTGGTTCTTATTGCTGAGATCCCTGATATTCTCCGCTTTTTCAGGCCAGGAAAGAAGGGGTTGGCCGGCAATCTCTGAAGCCATTTCCTTAAGTATGTTTTGTTCCTGTTCTGTGAGTTCGTATTGGTTCAGGTCCAGAGAAGTGCAATAGACCTGATCTTCAGGGAACCCGGTCACCCTGCAGAGCGCTTGGAGATAAGGGCAATAGCTTGTGCTTATGATAAAGGTGGGCATCAAGCCGGCTACCCTGGAAAGCGTGTCCCTTGCACCGGGAAGGAGCTTCAGGGTCATTTCTGAAAACTCTTCCAATTTTTTATTGGTGGCCCCGCAGGCCATTAAAAAGGGAAGGACCAGCTTGAGCGTGTCCCCTGCCTTGTAGCCCCGCCTTTTCTCTATATCTGCAAGGTAATCGTCGTATTTGCTGACTCTGGCAAAGAAGTTCCCTCCTTCAGGTATCAGGGCGTCACAGAGTTCATAGGCATTGTCATTCTGAGTTATGGGGCCTTCACAGTCAATGTTGAGTTGAGGCATCTCCACACTCCTTTCCATAAGGATTCACAGGTTATATTGAAAGATGAACATCGAACATCGAACATCGAACGTCCAACATCGAATGAAAAACGAATATCCAATACCGAACATTCAACGGCTATTTCTGTTTCTTTTCAGCCGTTTTGATGCTTACGTAAATATTCGGTGAACCCGTTATATCCTGCCTTGAAGCGGTTACCTTTTTCCGGGTTTCAAAGCTCACTCATCGCAGACCGGAGAGGCAGTGCAATCCGGCCCGCGGTTGAAACCCTGCAAAAGGCAAACCGCTCCTGCGGCAGGGCACGGATGGCAACTTCCACAGTGGACCACGGGTTCAGTTTCATCTTTCCTCATTCAACGTCGATGTTGGACGTTCGATGTTGGACGTTCATCTTTTTCAGTAACCCCTGAACGGTTACTCAGATTCTTATCCCTGTCCGTTCCAGAAGATTATCAACAAAGGACAACAAAAAGGCCCTTTGCTGATGGGTTGCAAAGCTTACGCATTTACATCTTATCTTCTGGCGGCTTCTGACCAGCATCTCAAATTTCACCCATTTGTCCCCCAGCTCTATGGCTACGCAATGGGGCTGGCAGCTCTTGTGTTCATACTGTGCCGGAGAAAGGATATCGTCCGGTATTTTGAGCCAGTAAAGCCCTTCGATATCTGAAAGATCGCAGTTCTCGTCCAGGTACTCCCTGATTTTTTCAACTTCTTTTGGTCTGAGTTCATCCACTACATATTGTCTCATTCCTAAAAATCTCCCCTGGTTTAATTATTTGATAAGCGTCCCTGGTATTTGACTTCCACCCCGAAGGGTTCTTTCTCTTCCCCGGGCAGAGTAAAACACGAAATCTACTCTGGCTTCTATCAGAGATATCAGTTCGCGGAAGTGAACTATATCATCGCAAGGATAATAAGCAATACCGCGGGGAAGGAGGTCCTGGGAGATCAAATCTGCGACTAATAATTTCAATCCCGTTGTCTTGCTTACTTGACCGTGGCCTCTTATGATGCTGATCGAGCCGGGAGGCATGTTTTTTGATGCGCGGTCTGAAGGATCAAGGTGCCTATCAGATCGTAAATATTCGGTGAACCCGTGGTCCACTGTAGAGGTTGCCATCCGTGCCCTGCCGCAGGAGCGGTTTGCCTTTTGCAGGGTTTCGATCGCGGGCCGGATTGCACTGCCTCTCCGGTCTGCGATGAGTGAGCTTTGAAACCCGGAAAAAGGTAACCGCTTCAAGGCAGGATATAACGGGTTCACCGCAAAAGGAGTTTTTTCAGCGTAATTAGATGTCGGCCAAGGAATGGTGCCGGGTTATTTGAGCTGTTTATGTTCGTATTAGGTTTACAAGGGAGTCCGCGTATCAAGGGGAATACCGGCATTCTCCTTTCAGCATTTCTTGCCGGGGCTGAAGGTCTTGGTGCCTGCACAAAGCGACTGGATGTGGCACGCAAGCATATCATTCCCTGTCAGGAATGCGGTGCATGCGAAAAAATGGGCTTTTGCCCCATTGATGATGACATGCAGCAGATCTACTTTCTGCTTCGCAGTGCAGATCTTGTTATCATGGCCACCCCCATATTTTTTTATGGGGCTACGGCCCAGATGAAGGCCCTTATTGATCGATCCCAGGCCCTATGGGCAAGAAAATATATACACAGGCTGAGCGATCCCGGCAGAAACTATCGGAGTGGTTTTTTGTTATCCTTGGGGGCCACAAAGGGAAAGAATCTCTTTGACGGCGTGAGTCTCACTGCCAGGTATTTTTTTGATGCAGTAGGGGCGCATTTTGAAGGCAGCCTCACTTACAGACAGGTTGAAGGGCCGGGAGAGATAAGGCAACACCCCACGGCCCTCACAGATGCAAAGGAAAAGGCAAGGGCGCTTGTGGCACCTTTTCTCAAGAGAAAGAAAATCCTCTTTGTCTGCATAGGAAATACCTGCCGCAGTCAGATGGCAAGCGCATTTACACAGTATTATGCCGGAGACAGGATTGAAGCTGAAAGTGCGGGGAGCTATCCGGCACAGGAGATCAATCCGCTTATGGTAGAGGTCATGGAAGAAAAAGGGATTGATATGGCCTTTCGCAGGCCGAAATCCATCGAAGAGGCAATCCGCTGCGGAAAACCTGACCTGATCATATCCATGGGTTGCGGAGAGGCGTGTCCCCTTTTACCAGGGATACCTGATCAGGAGTGGCCTGTGTCTGACCCTATCGGCAGGCCGATTGAGACCATGCGCCGGATAAGGGATGAGATAGAAGGAAGGGTTAGAAGGCTTGTAACCGTTTAGAGGTTCAGGGGTTCAGGGGTTCAGGGGTTCAGGGGTTTAGAGGTTTAGAGGTTCAGGGGTTTAGAGGTTTAGAGGTTCAGGGTTCAGGGTTCAGGGTTTGCTGATATGACTGAGCACAAAGTGAAATTCCTTCCCAGCGGAAGGATCGTCCTCGTCGAAGACGGGGAGACTGTATCGCAGGCGGCGCGAAAGGCGGGCGTACACATAAATGCCTCCTGCGGCGGAAGCGGCCTGTGCGGAAAGTGCAGGGTCCTGCTTGAAAGCGGTACTATAGAAGGGGGAAAGAGCGAAAAGCTCACCGGGCAGGATTATGCCTCAGGCATAAGGCAGGCGTGTCTGTCAGTCATAAAAAGCGATCTCGTCATCCGGATTCCGCAAGAGTCCGTGCTTGATACCGGGGTGCTTGGTACCGCCGTCCCTGTCCGCCACAGGGCCGGGATGTACGTCTTTGACATAGGGCAATTAAAGAAAGAGGGCATATTCGCCTCTCCGGTGGATAAGCTGTTCCTTGAGAGTCTGTCCCGCAAATATTAGTTGCAAAATGAGGCCGAATTCGGTAAAATATTATATAATTTCAACATGATAATTGCTTTTTGAGGGCCTCATGAACTACAATTTCAGAAGCTATAATCCGGAGC